>CBIHLN010000016.1:0-43242 GCA_966210725.1 uncultured Lysobacter sp.
GGGCATGGGACCGGGGTCGGGGCGCAGGCCCGCATTGTCGCCGAAAGCCGGCGCCGTTCCGACCCGCGCAATGGCCACCCATGTAGGAGCGGTTTCCGCCGCGAAGTTCGTTGTAGGAGCGACGTAAGTCGCGACCGTCAGCCCTTCGAGGCGGGGTGGTCGCGACTTACGTCGCTCCTACATAAGGGTGCCTATTGATTCCGGTGGCGGGGATCGCGGCTGAAGCCGCTCCTGCAGGGGCAATGCGGGATCAGCGCAGCAGCGGGCGCTCGCCGCTTTCGATGAAGGCCAGCAGCGCGCGCACGTCATCGCTTTCACCGGCCAGTTCGGCCAGTTTGACGCGCGCGTCGTCCAGCGAGGCGCCGGACATGTACACCGCGCGGTAGGCGCGCTTGATCGCGCCGATGCGCGCGCTGTCGAAACCGCGGCGCTTGAGGCCTTCACTGTTGATGCCGCGCGGCCGGCCGTAGCCGTCCTGCGCCACCATCAGGAACGGCGGCACGTCGCCGTTGACGAACGCGCCCATGCCGATGAAGGCGTGGTCGCCGATCCGGCAGAACTGGTGGATGCCGGCAAAGCCGCTGAGGATGACGTGGTCGCCGACGGTGACGTGGCCGGCCAGGGTGGCGTTGTTGGAGAACACGCAGTGGCTGCCGACGACGCAGTCGTGGGCCACGTGGGTGTAGGCCAGCAGCCAGTTGTCGTGGCCGATGCGCGTGATGCCGCCGCCGCTGCCGGTGCCGCGGTTGACCGTGACGAACTCGCGGAAGGTGTTGCGGTCGCCGATCTCGAGTTCGGCGCGCTCGCCGGCGAATTTCTTGTCCTGCGGGTCGCCGCCGATCGCGCAATGCCCGTGGAAGGCGTTGTCGCGGCCGATGCGGGTCGGCCCCTTGACGCTGCAGTGCGGCCCGAAGGTCGTGCCTTCGCCGACCTCGACCCCGTCGCCGATGTGGCAGAACGCACCCACCCGCACGCCCGGCGCCAGCCGTGCGCCCGCTTCGACCACCGCGCTGGGATGGATGTCGGGTGCGGCCGCGCCCACGGTCAGGCCTTGACCTCGGCGCAGAGGATCTCCGCGCAGGCGGCCTGCTCGCCGTCGACGCGGGCGATCCCGCTGTACATCGCCATGTTGCGGATGACGCGCTTGAGCGTGACTTCCAGTTCCAGCCGGTCGCCCGGGACGACCATGCGCGAGAACTTCGCGCCGTCGATCTTGACCAGGTAGAACAGCTTGCCCTCGGTGCCGGACTGGTGGCTGAGCTGGGTCAGCAGGCCGCCAGCCTGGGCCAGCGCCTCCACCACCAGCACGCCCGGCATCACCGGGTTGCCGGGAAAGTGGCCGTTGAAGAAGGGCTCGTTGCAGGTGACGTTCTTGTAGGCCAGCACGCGCTTGTGCGCCTCGAACTCGACCACGCGGTCGACCAGCAGGAACGGGTACCGGTGCGGCAGCAGGGCCTGGATCGCGGTGACGTCGAGGGGCAGTGTCGGGGTCGAGCTCATCATCATTCCTTGTCGGCGGCATTGACGCGCCGTGCCAGCGCGTCGAGCTGCTTGAAGCGGGCGGCGCTCTTGCGCCAGCTGCGATTGTCCATCAGCGGCGTGCCCGAGGAGTATTCGCCGGGCTCGCGGATGGAGTGGGTGACCAGACTCATCGCGGTGACGACGACGCGGTCGCAGATTTCCAGGTGGCCGAGCACCCCGGCGGCGCCGCCGATCAGGCAATGCCGGCCGATGCGCGCGCTGCCGGCCACCGCCGAGCACCCGGCCATGGCGGTGTGCGCACCGATGCGGACGTTGTGGCCGATCTGGATCTGGTTGTCGAGGCGGACGTCGTCCTCCAGGACCGTGTCCTCGATGGCGCCGCGGTCGATGGTGGTGTTGGCGCCGATCTCGCAGTCGTCGCCGATGACGACGCCGCCCAGCTGCGGCACCTTGATCCAGTGCCCGCCCTCCATCGCCAGGCCGAAGCCGTCGGCGCCCAGCACGGCGCCGGGGTGGATGCGCACGCGCTGGCCCAGACGGACGCGCGTGACGAGGGTGACGCGGGCGATGAGTTCGCTGCCGGCCCCGACGATGCAGTCCTCGCCGATCACGCAGCCCGGCCCGACGACCGCGCCGGCTTCGATCCGGCTGCGCGCACCCACGGTCACGAACGGGCCCACGCTGGCGTCGGCATCCACGTGGGCATCCTCGGCCACCACGGCGGACGCGTGGACGCCCGGCGTCACGCCGGCGCGCGGTTCGAACAGCGCGGCGATCTTCGCGAATGCCACGTAGGGGTCGCGCGCGATCAGCGCGGTGCCGGCATGGCCGTCGGCGTCGTCCTCGCGCATGACCACGATGCCGGCGCGGCTGTCGGCCAGCTGCGCGCGATATTTCGGGTTGGCGAGGAATGCAAGGCGGTCCGGTGACGCCCCTGCGAGCGTACCCACGCCAGACACGACGCGGGTGCCGTCGCCGTGCAGGCCGAGCCCGAATCGCTCGGCCAGCGCGGCGGCGGTGTGTGTCGCAGGTCGCATCAGCGCGGGCGGCCGGCGGCCGCCGTCAGAACTGCCCACCGAAGGTGAACTGCAGGCGCTCGATGTCGTCGCCGTCTTCCTTCTTGATCGGCAAGGCGTAACTGATCGAGATAGGACCCATCGGCGAGCGCCACATCAGCGCCACGCCGGTGGACGCGCGCAGCTCGCCGGCATCGAAGTTGTCGACCCCGTCGAATACGTTGCCGAAGTCGACGAACGCCGACACGCGCGCGGCCGGCGTGTCGAGCAGGGTCGGGAAGTACATCTCCAGCGAGCCGACCGTCTTGAGCGAGCCACCCACCGGCTGGGTGAAGTTGCTGCCTTCGAACGGCGCGGCGCGCGGGCCGAGCGTGTTGTCGGTGAAGCCACGCACTGATCGGGCGCCGCCGGCATAGAAATTCTCGAAGAACGGCAATCCGTCTGCGGTAACCGTCTTGATGTAGTCAGGCGAGCTGGTCTCGCACGGCTCGGTGGGGTCGGGCCCGGGGACCAGCACCGGCGGTGTGTCCTCATCACCGTCGGTATCCTGCAGCGACGCCGGGGTGAAGCAGATATTGCGCACGAATTCGTCGCCATAACTGTCGCCATACCCCAGCTCGGCTCGCGTGTTGAGCACCAGATGGCGCGAAAGCGGCCAGAACTTGGAAAAGCTGTAGTTCAGCTTGAAGTACTCGACCGTCGAGCCCGGCAGGGTCGATTCCAGCCAGACCCGCTGGGACGTGCCGGCGGTCGGCGTCAAAGCATTGTTGAGCGTATTGCGCGCCCAGCCCACCTCGCCGCGCCAGGCATGGAAGGTGCGTTGGCCAACGGCATCGATGTAGTCGACGATCGATTCCGGCGTCGAACCGCGGAAGGCGAAGATCTGGTTGCTGTCGATGCCGAACAGTGCGGTGATGGTGTCGGTCTCGGTGATCGGAATGCCGAGCACCGTCTGCCCTGCACCGCTGGTGCTGGAATAGCGGGCCGTATTGAAGTCCGAGTTGTCGAACTCGCGCCACCACAGGTTGTAGCCCAGCGACACCCCGCTGTCGGTGAAGTACGGATTGATGAAGGAGAAGTCGTAACGCTGCAGGTAGTCGTTGCGCTGGGCCTGAACCGAGATGCGGTTGCCGCTGCCCAGGAAG
Source organism: uncultured Lysobacter sp. (assembly GCA_966210725.1). Classification (GTDB taxonomy): domain Bacteria; phylum Pseudomonadota; class Gammaproteobacteria; order Xanthomonadales; family Xanthomonadaceae; genus Lysobacter_C. The sequence goes on from CBIHLN010000016.1 coordinate 3,644, forward strand.
TTGCTCTGCGAAAGCTGGATCTGCGTGGTCAGGCCCGTCAATTGCGAGAAGCCAAGGCCGAATACGAAGCTGCCGGACGTGGTTTCCTTGACGTTGTAGACCACGTCGACCTGGTCGTTGGTGCCGGCCACCGGCTGGCTCTCAACGTCCACGCTCTCGAAGTAGCCCAGGCCCTGCAGGCGGATCTTGGAGCGGTCGATAGCGGCCTGCGAGTACCACGCGCCCTCGAACTGGCGCATCTCGCGGCGCAGCACCTCGTCGCTGGTGCGGGTGTTGCCCTTGAATACTATGCGGCGCACATTCACGCGCGGCCCGGGCACCACCTGCATGTTGATGGCCACGGTCTTGTCTTCGCGGTTGACGTCCGGGATCGGGTTCACCTGCGCGAACGCGTAGCCCACGTTGCCGAGGGTGGCGACGATCGAATCGGAGCTGACCTCCATCAGTCGGCGCGAGAAGGTCTGGTCGGGCTTGATTACGACCAGCCGCTCGATCTGCTCCTTCGGGAGGATGGTGTCGCCGCTGACCTGCACATCCGAGACGGTATAGGGCTCGCCTTCGGTCACGCCGGCGGTGATGAACATGTCCTGCTTGTCGGGGCTGATCGACACCTGGGTGGAGTCGACGCTGAAGTCGACATAGCCGCGGTCCAGATAATAGGAGTTGAGCTTTTCCAGGTCGCCCGCGAGCTTTTCGCGCGAGTACTGGTCATCGCGGCGGTACCAGCTGAACCAGTTGCTCTCGGCCGACTCCCACCCTTCGAGGATTTCGTCCTGGCCGTAGGTTTCGTTGCCGATCAGGTTGATGTGGCGGATCTTGGCCGCATCGCCTTCGTCGATGGCAATGGTGATATCGACGCGGTTGCGCTCCAATCGCGAGACGGTCGGCGTGACCTCGACGTTGTACTTGCCGCGGTTGTTGTACTGGCGGGTCAGCTCCTGGGTGACGCGGTCCAGGGCGAGGCGGTCGAAGGTGTTGCCCTCGGTCAGGCCGATCTCGTTGAGGCCGACCTGCAGGTCCTCGGTCTTGATGTCCTTGTTGCCGGTCAGCGTCAGCTTGTTGATCGCCGGGCGCTCGGTGACGGTGACCACCAGGATGTTGCCCTGGCGACCGATCTGGACGTCTTCGAAAAAGCCGGTGGCATACAGCGCACGCACGGCCTCGCCAGCGCGGGCGCGGTCGACGGTGTCGCCGCGTTCGATCGGCAGGTAGGTGAACACGGTGCCGGCGGCGATGCGCTGCAGGCCGTCGACGCGGATGTCGCTGGCGGTGAAGGCATCGGGCGCGGACGTGACGAACGGCTGCGGGGTCGCCGGCGCGGCAAAGGGGTCGGTCGCTGATGGCACACCGGTCTGCGCCGTTGCGGGCAATGCCGGCGCCAGGGCCGTGGCGAGGGCAAGGGCAAGCAGGCGGCGGGAAGGCAGTCGCGTCATCAGGGGGTCCGGTTGGGGAACGTGGTCGCCGCGGAAGGCGAAGGCAGGGCAGGCGGCATCAGCGCACCAGGTTGTTCACGATGTCGTTGTAGAACGCCAAGCCCATCAGGCCTGCGATCAGCGCCAGGCCGACATACTGCCCGGCGGCCATCACGCGATCGCTGACCGGGCTGCCTTTGACCAGCTCGATAAGGTAATACAGCAGGTGACCGCCGTCCAAGATCGGGATCGGCAGGAGGTTCAGGATGCCCAGGCTGAGCGACAGCAGGGCCAGCAGGGAGAGGTACCAGGCTACGCCCTGGTCGGCGTAGGCGTTGGCGGCGCGGGCGATGGTGACCGGCCCGGCGACGGTGTTCTCGACCGCGACCCGGCCTGTGAAGGCGCGGCCGATCATGTCCAGCAGCTCGCCGGCCTGGTGCAGGCCCTCGTTGACCGCGGCCGGCACCGCTTCGAGCGGCCCATGGCGCAGGAGCGCATCCTTTGCGGGCATCGCCGGCTGCGCCGAGGCGATGCCCAGCGCCCAGTAATCCACGCCGGCGTCGTCCTGCATCCGGCGCGGCAGGATTTCGAGCGCCAGTCGGTCGCCACCGCGCTCGACCTCGACCATTACCGGCTGTCCGCGCTCGCCGACGGCCTGCGCCAGCGGGCCGATGTCGTTCCAGCCGGTGACGGGGGCGCCGTCGAACGCGGTGATCCGATCGCCCTCCATCAGCACGCCGGCCGCGGCGGAATCCGGCACCACCCGTCCGACCACGGCGGGCACCTCCAGATGGCGCGGCGACAGGCCGATCGCCTCGATCGCGCGGCGCTCGTCGAATGCGGCGGGCAGGCGGTCCAGCGGCAGGGTGACGGTGCGTTCGTCGCCGGCCGCGTCGCGGAGCGACACCGGGACCCGGGCCCGGTCCAGCGCCGCCGGCAGCAGCGCCATCTGCACCTCGCTCCAGGTCGGGGTGGCGCGCTCACCGACCGCCAGCACCGTGTCGCCGCGCTTCAGGCCGGCCTCGGCGGCAATGTCATCGACCTGGCCCAGCACCGGCGCGTAATCGGGGCGGCCGATGACGAACATCGCCCACAGCAGGGCCACGCAGAGCAGCAGGTTGGCGATGGGCCCGGCGGCCACGATCGCGATGCGGCGGAACACGGATTGGCGGTTGAACGCGTGCGCAGCCTCGCCCGGCGCGACATCGCCCTCGCGCTCGTCGAGCATCTTGACGTAGCCGCCCAGCGGGATCGCGGCAATGGCGTACTCGGTGCCGTCGCGGCCGCGGCGCATCCAAAGCGGCTTGCCGAAGCCCACCGAGAAGCGCAGGACCCTGACCCCGCAGCGCCGGGCCACCCAGTAATGGCCGAATTCGTGGAATGTCACCAGCACGCCGAGGCTGACGATCAGCCACCAGATGGAGCCGAGCAGTTCACCCATGGCACGACTCCGAAGCGCGCGGGCTTGTGGAATGCGTCATGCGGCGGGGCTCATCCGGGCGATCTCGTGTTCCACGTATCGGCGGGCGGCGGCGTCGGCCTCGTGCAGGCCGTCGAGCGAGCCGGCCGCGCCGGCGGGCGTGCCGGACAGGGCGGCTTCAACCAACCGGGGGATCGCAAGGAAACCCACCCGCCGCTGAAGAAAGGCTGAAACCGCCACTTCGTTGGCGGCGTTGAGCACCGCCGGGGCCGTGCCGCCGGCCTCCAGGGCATCGAACGCCAGGCGCAGGCACGGGAATGCCTTTAGGTCGGGCGCCTCGAATTCCAGCGCGCCGCCCTGCGCCAGCAGGTCCAGTCCGGCGACACCGGAGTCCAGCCGCTCAGGCCAGCCGAACCCCACCGCCAGCGCGGTGCGCATGTCGGGCAGCCCCAGCTGGGCCAGCGTGGAGCCGTCGCGGAACGCGACCAGCGAGTGCACCAGGCTCTGCGGGTGCACCAGCACGTCGATGCGCGCGCGCTCCACGTCGAACAGGTGGTGCGCCTCGATGACCTCCAGGCCCTTGTTCATCAGGGTGGCGGAGTCGACCGAGATCTTCGGGCCCATGGACCATTTGGGATGGGCGACCGCCTGTTCGGGCGTCACCGTCTCGAGGGCATCGCGTCGCCAGCCGCGGAACGGGCCACCCGAGGCTGTCAGCGTGATGCGGGCCAGTCCGTCGCGGGCGGCGGCGTCGGGCAGGCACTGGAAGATCGCGTTGTGCTCGCTGTCGATCGGCACGATGGTCGCGCCGCCGTCCCGCGCGGCGTGCATCAGGAGTTCACCGGCCAACACCAGCGATTCCTTGTTGGCCAGCAGCAGCCGCTTGCCGGCGCGGGCTGCCGCGAGCGTGGACGGCAGGCCCGCAGCGCCGACGATGGCCGCCACGACGGTGTCGCAGTCGTCGCCTGCAGCCAGCGCGCAGATCGCGTCGGCGCCGGCGTGGGCCTCAGTGTCCAATCCGGCCTCGCGCAGGCCGTCGCGCAAAGCGATGTAACCGGCTTCGTCGGCAATCACCGCATGGCGGGGGCGGTGCGTGCGGCACAGCGCCAGCAGCGCGTCGACGTTGCTGCCCGCCGCGAGCACGGTGGCGCGCAGTCGATCCGGGTGGCGTGCGATGACATCCAGTGCCGAAGCACCGATCGAACCGGTCGCACCGAGGACGGCAATCGCGCGCATTACCTGGCCTGCGACATCAGAAACCCGCGACGGCCTTGCCGAGCGCGAACACCGGCAGCGCGGCCAGCACCCCGTCGATGCGGTCCAGGATGCCGCCGTGGCCCGGGATCAGGTGCCCGGAATCCTTCACCCCGGCGTGGCGCTTGAGCAGGCTCTCGAACAGGTCGCCCACCACCGATGCCAGGGCCGCGGCCATCGAAACCACCGCCACCCACACCAGTTGCCCGGGCTCGGCGTTGGCCAGCAGGCCGACCAGCACGCCGGTGATGGTGCCGGCGATGACGCCGCCGGCCATGCCTTCGATCGTCTTGTTGGGGCTGATGTTGGGCGCCAGCTTGCGGCGGCCCAGCTTTCGGCCGGTGAAGTAGGCGCCGGTATCGGCGGCCCAGACCACGCCCAGGGCGGCCAGCAGCCAGTAGTGGCCGTCCGGCACTTCGGCATGGATCCACGCCAGCGCGCACCACGCGGGCACCACGGCCAGCGTGCCGGCGGCGAGCTTGAACACGCGCGCGTGGGTGTCATGGTCGCTGGCGAAGCGCGGGCGGCCCAGCCACAGCAGCGCGACCAGCCACCAGACCACGCCGATGAGCGTCGCCACCTGCAGCAGCACCAGGCTGAAGCCCGACGGCCCGCGCGAGCCCCACACGATCGCCACCATCATGGCGAGGTTGGCCACCAGCAGCACCGTGCGCGCCAGCGTGTCCTCGATCTCGGCCAGCTCCAGCCACTCCCACAGGCCGGCCAGGAACAGCAGCGCGGCCATCATCACCATCCATTCGGTGGGCAGGAACAGGATGCCGAGGATGGCCGCCGGGGCCATGATCAGGGCGGCAAGGACACGGGTTCGGGTCATTCGGAAGTCTCTTCGGGTCGGCCGGCCACCTGCGCGCCGGTCAGGCCGTAGCGGCGCTCGCGCGAGGCGAAATCGTCCAGCGCGCGCTGCAGGGTGGCTGCATCGAGCTCGGGCCACAAGGCATCGGTGAACCACAATTCGGTGTAGGCCAGCTGCCACAGCAGGAAATTGCTGATGCGCTGCTCGCCGCCGGTGCGGATGAACAGGTCGGGCGGCGGCAGGTCGGCCAGGCAGACCCGCGAACCCAGCATCGCTTCGTCGATGGCATCGGGGTCGAGCCGGCCGGCCGCCACGTCACGCGCGAGCGAACGGGCCGCCTGCGCGATGTCCCAATGGCCGCCGTAGCTCGCCGCGATGCTCAACTGCAGGCGCGTGTTGCCGCCGGTGGTGGCCTCGGCCGCGGCCATGCGCTGCACCAGCGCCGGGCCGAAGCGATCGCGCTGGCCGATGAAGCGCACGCGGACGCCGCGGCGGTGCAGCTCCTCCACCTCGCGGTCCAGCGCATTGAGGAACAGCTTCATCAGCGCGCCGACCTCGTCCTCCGGCCGGCCCCAGTTCTCGCTGGAGAAGGCGAACAGGGTCAGCGCGCCAATGCCGCGATCCAGGCAGAAGTCGATGCAGCTGTTGACCGCGCGCGCACCGGCCCGGTGGCCGATGGCGCGCGGGCGACGGCGCCGCTCCGCCCAGCGCCCGTTACCGTCCATGATGACGGCGACGTGGCGCGGGATGCGGGGCGCGGCGCCCGCGGCCGCAGGCGATGGGTCGGTGGCGGACATGAGCCGTGTCGGACCCCTCAGACCGCCAGCAGTTCCTGCTCCTTGGCCTTGACGACCTCGTCCACGTCCTTGATGGCCGAATCGGTCAGCTTCTGGATCTCGTCCTCGGTGCGGCGCACGTCGTCCTCGGTGATCTGCTTGTCCTTCAGCAGCTCCTTCACCTGGTGGTTGGCGTCGCGGCGGATGTTGCGGATGGCGACCTTCGCGTCCTCGCCACCGGCGTGCACGTGCTTGGACAGCTCCTTGCGGCGCTCCTCGGTCAGGGCGGGCAGGTTGATGCGGATCACCGTGCCGGCCGTGTTCGGGGTCAGGCCCAGGTCGGAGGCCAGGATCGCCTTCTCGACCGCCGACACCATCTGCTTCTCCCACGGGGTGATCGTGAGCGAACGCGCGTCGGTGACCGCCACGCTGGCGACCTGCGACAGCGGCATGTCCGAGCCGTAGTAGTTGACCTTCAGGTGCTCGACCAGCGCGGTGGAGGCACGGCCCGTACGGACCTTGGTCAGGTCGTGGCGGAACGCCTCGACGCTCTTGGCCATGCGCGTCTGGGCATCTTTCTTGATCTCGTTGAGCATCGCCGGCTCCGGTCCAATGACGGTAATCGCGGGATTATAGCCGGCGGGCCCCGGAACCCGGGGTCCGCCGTTAGGGGCGGGGCGGGCCGACGTACCCCCGGCAAGCGGGGCCTCAGTGCGGCGTCACGTCGCCGCATCCTTCGCCGTGCTCGACCTGCAGCGTCGGATGGGTGATGCGGAAGCGCTGGCCGAGTTCGCCGACGGTCTGCGCGATGAACGCGTCGTGCCCGCTGTCGCAACGGCGCACGACGTGCGCGGTCAGCGCGATCTCGCCCGCGCCCAGCGACCAGATGTGCACGTGATGGACGGCCTCGACGCCGGGCTGCGTGGCCAGGAACGCGCGCACCTGTGCCGGGTCGATGCCCCGCGGCACCGCGTCCATCGTCGCGGCGAGGCTTTCGCGCAGCAGGCCGAACGCGCTCCACGCGACAACGGCACCGATCAGCAGCGCCACCGCCGGGTCCAGCCATGCCCAGCCCAGCCACCACATGCCCAGCCCCGCGGCGACCGCCGCTGCCGATACCGCGGCGTCGGCCATCAGGTGCAGGAAGGCGCCACGCCGGTTGAGGTCGTGCGCATCACCCCCGCGCACCAGCCAGGCGGCGCCGAGGTTGACCACGATGCCCAGCGCGGCGACCACCACCACCGGCAGCGCGGGGATCTCCGGCGGTGCGCCGATGCGGCGGACCGCCTCCCACCCCAGCGCACCCGAGAAGCCCACCAGCAGGAGTGCATTGGCCAAGGGCGACAGCAGCGTCGCGCGGCGCCAGCCGTAGGTGTGGCGCTCGCTGGCCGGGCGCCGCGCCAGCACCGCGGCCGCCCACGCCAGGGCCAGCCCGAGCACGTCGCCCAGGTTGTGCAGCGCGTCGGTCAGCAGGGCCAGCGACCCGGTCGCGAAGCCGTAGCCGGCTTCGATCGCGGTGTAGGCGAGGTTGACCAGCGTCACCGCCGCGAACGCGCGGGTGCCATGGTCGTGGTTGTGGTTGTGGTGGCTGTGGTGACCGTGCATAGGCCCAGTGTGCCTGCCGGTCGCGGCAACGCGTAGCGTGTCCACCCGGGCCGGCTGGCGGGGGAGTCGCCGGCTAGCGGCCCGCGTCGCGTCCCTTGACCAGGGTGCCGACGTCTTCGCCGCGAAGGATCCTTAGCAGGGTGCCGGGCTGGGCCATGTCGAAGATCCGCAGCGGCAGGTCGGCATCCCGGCACAGCGCGAACGCGGCGGTGTCCATCACCTGCAGGTCGCGGGCGATGACCTGGTCATACGTCAGGCGGTCGAAGCGCGTGGCGTCGGCATGTTTCTTCGGGTCCCGGTCATAGACGCCGTCGACCTTGGTGGCCTTCAGCAACAGGTCCGCGCCGATCTCGATCGCCCGCAGCGCGGCGCCCGAGTCGGTGGTGAAGAACGGGTTGCCGGTGCCGGCCGCGAAGACCACCAGCCGGCCCTTCTCCAGGTGGCGGATGGCGCGGCGGCGGATGTAGTCCTCGCACACGTCGTTGATCTTGATCGCGCTCATCACCCGGGCCTTGCCGCCCAGCTTTTCCAGCGCGTCCTGCATCGCCAGGGCGTTGATGACGGTGGCGAGCATGCCCATGTGGTCGCCGGTGACGCGGTCCATGCCGCCCGCCGCCAGGCCCGCGCCGCGGAAGATGTTGCCGCCGCCGACCACCAGTGCGATCTCCGCGCCGGCCTGCTGCGCCTCGATCACCTCGCGCGCCAGGCGCTCGATCACCTTGGGGTCGATGCCGTAGTCCTCATCGCCCATCAACGCCTCGCCGGACAGCTTCAACAGGACGCGGCGGTAGGCGAGCTGGGACATGGGACGATTCTCTGGCGTGGGCAAACCCCGGAATTCTAGCCGAGGTAGGGGGGCTGCCACGAGTTGCGTTTCACTGGGCATGCCTAGGACCGCGCATTTCACGAATCCGCTCCGCCGGCCGATACCGGGGTATGCATGGCCTGCATATGCCCGCACCGCACGGCCGGGTGCGTGGTACAACGCCCGCCGGCCGCCGGGGTGGGTGGCCCCTGTGCCCCGTCCTCTCCGGCGGTGGCCGTGAGCCGCGCGATGTCCGCCGTGCTGCCGTCCGATGTGTTGCCTGAGCCTGGAGTCCCCGTTGCCGTCAACCTGCGTGCCGCCGTCCGTTCCCGTGCCACCACCGGGCTGCACGGCCATCCGGTTGCCCGCGTGACGCCGTGCGCCGACAGCGCCGCCGGCATGCAGGGGCGCGACGGGTTCGAGGCCTTCCTGCGGGCCCAGCAACCCGTCCTGGTGGGTTACCTGTGCCGCCGCGTGCCGGAGGAGGACGCCAAGGACATCGCGCAGGAAGCGTTCGTGCGGATGCTGCGGTACCGCGACCACCCCCGGGACCAGTTGAAGGCGCTGATGTACCGCATCGCCACCAACGTGCTGCTGGACCGCGCGCGTCGCGACCGGAGCCGCGGCGCGCCGCTGCACGTCAGCCTGGACGCGGACCACGATGCGATGGCGTCCGATGAGCCTGCGCACGAGGAACGGGTGGAGTCCCAGCAGGCGCTGGCGCAGGTGCGCGCCGCCATCCTGCAACTGCCCGGGCGGTGCCGGGAGGTCTACCTGCTCAACCGGATCGAAGGCATGAGCTACACCGAGATCGCCCGCCATTGCGGCATTTCCGTAAAGGCGGTCGAAAAGAACATCGGCCGGGCACTGCGCGTGTTGCGCGAGCGCCTGGCCTCGCACCAGCGCCCGGGAGGCGAGCCATGAACCACACCTCCGCGCCCGACCGGGTGGCGATCGACGCCGCTCACTGGCTGGCACGGCTGGAGTCGCCCGAGTGCGGTCCGGACGCGCGTGCCGCGTTCGAGGACTGGCTGGCCCAGTCGCCGGTGCATGTCGCCGCCTACGTGGAGATGGAGCGCCTGCACCGGGATGCGGCGGCGCTGGCAGGCGACGACCTGCTGCGCGCGGCGGCCCGTCGTGCGCGTCGCACGGCGGGTGCGGCACGACGCCCGGACTGGGTGCGCCGGCTGCCGGCCATCGCCGCGACGCTGGCCCTGGCGGCCGGCGCCGCCTGGTGGACCATGCGCCCGACGGCCGTGCCCGCCGAGGCCGTGGCACATGCCACCGCCGTGGGCGAGCAGCGCACGGTGGTGCTGGAAGACGGCACCCGCATGACCCTGGACACCGATACCCGGGTGCAGGCGCGCTTCGATGCGGACGCGCGCGCGGTGGCGGTCGAGCGCGGGCGCGTGCAGTTCGAGGTCGGCCGCGATCCCGCACGTCCCTTCCGTGTGGAGGTCGGCGCCGGTGTCGTGCGTGACATCGGCACCACGTTCCAGGTGGCCCGCCATGGTGGATCGAGCCGGGTCGCGCTTCTGGACGGGACGGTCATCGTCAGCGGCGCCGGTGGCACGGCGGTGACGCTGGCCCCGGGCCAGCAGGTGGCCATCGACACCGGCGGCGGTGTCGGCGTGGCGGCCCCGCTGGACGTGGTAGCCGCGGCCGGCTGGCCGAAGGGCGAGCTGGTGTTCCAGCAGCGGCCGCTGGCCAGCCTGCTGGAAGAGATGAACCGCTATTCGGACACCCGCGTGCGGCTGGCCGACCCGGCACTGGGCGACATCCGCGTCAGCGGGGTGTTCCACATGCACGACCAGGCCGCCCTGGTGGCGGCGCTGGAGCGGGGGTGGGCGCTGCGTGCGCAGCAGGCCAGCGACGGCGACATCGTCCTGCATCCGCCTGCCGGGTAGCGCGTCCGTACCCCACGGCGCGTTCATCGTTGCGCGGGGGTGGGGGCTCTCGTAAGGTGCGGGGCCGTTCGTCCCGCGCTCCCGGTTGATGGCCTGGACCCGTTTCGCGCTCGCCATTTCCGGTGTGCTCTGCGTTACCGGCTTGACCACTCCGACGCCCGCCCTGGGTGCGGGGGGCGGCGGCCGTGCGTCCGCGACGCGGGTGGCCTTCGACATTCCCGGCGGTGAACTGGGCCTCGCGCTGGAGCGGCTCGCCACGCAGGCCGGCCTGCAGCTGCTGTACCGCCCGGAGCTGGTCGAGGGCCGGAGGGCGCGGCCCCTGCGGGAGACGCTCGCACCGGCTGCCGCGCTGCAGCGTCTGGCCGAGGCCGCCGGCCTGCGCGTCGAGGCCGTCAACGGCAACACCTACGTTCTGAGCGCAGGGGTGGCGCCCGCGGCTTCCAGGCCCGCCGTGGCCGCGGCGCCACCGGCACCGCGCAGGCCGGCCCCGATCCCCACGGTCTACGTCACCGGCACCCACATCCCGCGCAGCGACATCGGCGCGGTCACGCCCTCGCCGGTGACGTTGATCAGCCGCAGCGAAATCGAGGCCAGCGGCCACCAGACCCTGTTCGAACTGCTGCGCGCGCAACCGGGCATGCTCGGGCACCACCCGGTCGCGGTGGCTTCGGACGGCGGCACCGGTATCCAGCAGCCGTTCGCGGCCGCCGCCACCACCAGCCTCAATGCGCTCGGTCCGCGCGCGACGCTGTTCCTGGTCGACGGCCGGCGTGTTGCCAACTACGGCTTGATCTCATCGGAGCTCGGCGGCCTGGCGGACCTGGATGCGATCCCGCTGACCATCGTCGAGCGGGTCGAAATCATGCGCGGCGGTGCGTCGGCCATCTATGGCGCCGATGCCATGGCCGGGGTGGTCAACATCATCCTGCGCAAGCGCCAGGACGGCGGCGAGGGGGTGGCCCGGTACGGCGCGTCGAGCCGCGGGGACGCCGCCGAGTCGCGGCTGTCCTACAGCCACGGGTTGGAGACCGCACGCGGTGGGGAGGTGCTGGTGGGTGTGGATGCGTTGCGGCGCGACGAATTGCTGGGAAGTGCACGGGACTGGCGCACCATGGACCACCGCCGCCATGGCCTGGGCGACCGGCGTATCCCGCTGGGCTACCGCGACTACGACCTCAACCTGCTCAACCGCCAGTGCGCGCACGCGCCCGCCGACGTGGCGGACGAATGCCTGCTGGACATTCCGCGCTACACCAGTCTCCAGCCCTCGAGCCGGCGCTGGTCGCTGTACGGGCACCTGGGGCAACCGCTGACGGACGGCATCGACCTCACCGTCGACCTGCGCGCAGGCACGGCGGACCAGACCCTGACAAACGCGCCGTTCCACGCGCGCGTGGCGATTCCCGAGGGCCACCCCGATTACCGCCCCGACGCCGACCTGGACTATGCGTTCTTCGACATCGGCCCGGTGCGGAGCCACAGCGACACGCGCACGCTTGACGGCACCGTGGCGCTGTCGGGCTGGCGCGGCGCGTGGGGGTGGAGCGCGGCGCTGTCGCACCATCACAACCGGGTCGATGCGCGCATCGACGGACTGGTGCAGTACACGGCGTTCGACCGTGTCACCGATGAAGGGGGCTACCGCTTCGACGGCACGCCCAATCCACCGGCGCTGCTGGCCGCGCTGTCGCCTCCGGTGTCCACCCGCGGCGATGCGACGCTGCAACAGGTCGGCGTCGATGTTCATGGCCCGTGGTTCGCGCTGCCGGGTGGGCCGGCGCGGGTCGCCGCCGGGCTGGAACTGCTGCGCGACGTGCTGGAGCACAGGCCCGACCCGTTGATGGTGGAGCACGACATCGCGCTCGGCCCGCAAAAGGTGCCCATCGACAGCCAGCAGCGCGGTGCCGGCGTCTACGCGGAGGTGAACCTGCCCTTCTCCCCACGCTGGCAGATGGACCTGGCCGCTCGCGTGGACCAGCGCGAGGGGTACGGCCGACGCTGGTCGCCCAAGGTCGGGCTGAAGTGGAGCCCGCTGGACGGCCTCACGCTGCGCGCGACCGGCGCGACCGGCTACCGCGCACCGTCGCTGTTCGAGACGCGCCGGCCCAGCGTGGTCGACGAACTGGATCTGGTGCCGGAAACGCCGGCGCTCGCGCCGTGCGCCTACGTGTTCGAGCTGGGTCCGCAGGAGCGCTACTGCCTGGTCGGTCGCAGTGCGCGGGAAAATCCCGGGCTGCGGCCCGAGACGTCGCGCAGCCACACCGTCGGGCTGGTGTGGGCCCCCGTCCCCGGTTTCAGTGCGAGCCTGGATCACTTCCGCATCCGCCGCCGCAACGAGATCCTGCCCGGGAGCGCCACCGACGACGCAGATGCGTTCCCGCTGTCGTTGGTGCGCGACGAAAGCGGAGCGCTGGTCGGTATCGACGCCTATTTCGCCAATGTCGGCCTGACCGACGTTCGCGGCTGGGAGTTCGACCTTCAGGGCGTATGGGACACGGCGCAGTGGGGTCGCTACACCGTCCGGCTGGCCGGGAACTACCTCGACCGCCTCGAGCGCCGGGCCGCTCCGGGTGCACCCCGGCAGGCATTCGCGGGCTACGAGGCGCCCGACCGCAGCGCGCTCGGGTACGTGCAATGGCGCAACGCGGGCTGGCAGGCCACCGTGTCGGCCCGCGCGCTGGGGCCGGTGGAGGTGGGTTCGCCAGCAGGCGGGTGCCCGCGCCCCAATCGCGAAGCCGGCCGTTGCCGCACCCCGGGCTGGACGCGGTTCGATTTCGACGTGGCCTACAGCTGGCCACACTGGCGTGTCGCGCTCAACGTGCGTGATCTGACCGACCGCGAGCCGGTCAACTACGACGTGGACCGTGGCGGCTATGACATCGCCCTGGACGACCCGCGTGGCCGGTTCTACCTGTTGAGCCTGCGCCGCGACTTCTGACGTGGGCCCTCCGGCCGCCTCCCGAAAAAAGACCGGGGGAGGGTAGGGGGGTGGTGTTGCACCTGCGTTACCGCTCCCGATGCCTGCTCCACGAGCAGGCCGACACCGCCGGCACATCATGCCGGCGCCATGTTCGATCCAGGGGAGACAGGTCTAGATGCAGCGCAAGCAGAAGGGTTCAGCAGTACGCCGCGGCGGTACGCGCGGGCAGGTCCGTTCCGTGTTGTCCAAGGCGATCGTCGGCGCACTGCTGTTGGGCAGCATGGGCGTGGCGGCGGCCCAGCAGGCCCCGCAGTACGACGAGCAGGGGCAGGTCGGCGACGCCGACAGCTGGAAGACGGACGAATTCAAGGCCGACTGGGGCCTGGAGGCCATCGGTGCGCACCACGCGTATGCGCGCGGGTTGACCGGGCGGGGGGTGCGCGTCGGCGTTCTGGACGGTGGTTCGGCACTGGCGCACGGTGACTTCGCCGATGGCGACCACCGTGCGATCCGCATGGCCGATCCGGGGTGCGAGACCGAAGTGTTCAATGGTCCGGCTGCGTGCTACGCGGCGGACGGTGACCAGGCCGGCATCGACTATTTCCATTACACCGACGATGACCGTGCGTTCGTGCAGTTCCTCATCGACATCGGGTACCTGATCCCGGAAGCCGACGAAATCCTCGAGTCTTGGGCCGGCTTCGCCTACAACACGCATGGCACCCACGTGGCCGGCAGCATCGCCGCGAACCGCAACGGCCAAGGCACCCATGGCGTCGCGTACGGGGCGGACATCACTGCGGCACGCATGTTCTCCAACAGCTATATGGATCTGGATGCGCTGTTGGGCTTCGGCGGCGAGTCGTACTCGATCGGTCCGGGCGATGCCGCATTCGCGGATGTGTTCTCGCAGATGGCCGCGCAGGGCGTACGCGCGATCAACCACAGTTGGGGCCTGTCACAGGAGCCGACCACGGCTGAGGACATGGACGCGCTGTACAACGCCCCGGGCGTGGCCGAGTACCTGTCGATCTTCACCAACGCCGGTACGCGCGACGGGATGCTCCAGGTCTGGGCCGCCGGCAATGCTTCCGGTGACATCGCGGGTCTCTACGCGACTCTGCCGCGCTGGGTGCCAGACGCGGAGAAGTACTGGCTCAGCGTGGTCAACATCAACCAGACCGGTGAGATCGACGGCAGTTCCAGCACGTGCGGGCTCTCCATGGACTGGTGCCTGGCGGCGCCGGGTACCGACATCACCTCGACCGTCATCGGCGGCAAGATCGATGGCGACGTGGTCTACGACAACGACGGCAACGTCGTGGGACTGGACATCACCTCGCAGGATCCGGCGTACGGCCACGGCGACCTGACCGGCACCTCGATGGCCGCTCCGCACGTCACCGGCGCATTGGCGCTGCTGATGGAACGGTATCCGTACCTCGACAATCCGCAGATCCGCGACGTCCTGCTGACCACCGCGCGCGACCTGGGTGCGGAAGGCGTCGACGCGATCTACGGCTGGGGCCTGATGGACCTGGAAAAGGCCATCGAGGGCTACGGCCAGTTCCGCGTCGACACCGACGTGGTGATGAACCAGCGCGCCGGCGGCGCCAAGGTCTGGGAAGGCCTGGCGTGGGACGACTGGACCAACGACATCGGTGGCCCGGGCCGCCTGACCAAGTCGGGCATCGGCTGGCTCCGCCTGAGCGGCGACAACAGCTTCAACGGCGCCACCGTGGCCGAGGGCATCCTCGAACTGGACGGTACGAATGCGCTGGCCGGCAACGTCGACATCGACGGCGGTGCACTGATCCTCAACGGCTCGCTCGTCGACACCGACCTCGTCGTGACCGACGGTTCGGCCCTGGTCTACGGCCAGCAGGTCGGCGGCAGCACGCACATCGGCCTGGACGGCTACCTGGCAGGCAACGGCACGTTGGGCGACACCCTGGTCGACGGCGTCATCGCACCCGGCACGTCGCTGGGCACGCTGACCATCGATGGCGACCTGGTGCTGTCGTCCACGTCGACGTACGAACTGGAAATCGCGCCGCCGGATGCATCCGACCGCATCCATGCAACCGGGACCGCCGCGCTGGAAGGCGGCACGCTGCAGATCGAGCAGGCACCGGGTGAGTACCTGCTGGGCCAGTACTACGAGTTCCTGTCCGCCGACGGCGGCGTGAGCGGCGAGTTCGGCGCCATCGATGCCTCGTCCATCACCCCGTTCCTCGACTTCAACCTGACCTACGGCGCCAATAGCGTCGCCCTGGATGTCGTGCGGGGCCTGTTGCTGGCCGAGGCCGCCGCCACCGCCAACCAGCGTGCGGTCGGTGCGGCTGCCGATGCGCTCGCCATGGACGATGTGCTGGCGCAGCGCCTGACGCAGCTGTTCCCGGCGGAGGCACTGCCGGCGCTGGACAGCCTGAGCGGTGAGTTGCATGCCAGCGCCCGCTCGGTGCTGGTGGACAGCCAGCGCCATGTGCGCGAGGCCGCACTGGCCCGCGCGCAGGCCGGCACCGGTGCGTTCGCGCCGATGGCGGCAGGCGAAGCGGGGTCGGCGGCGTGGATCGAAGTGCTGCGCAGCGGCGGTGCTTTGCAGTCCGACGGCAACGCCGGGCGCGTCGACTACAACGGCAGCGCCACGCTGCTGGGCGTCGACCACCGCTTTGCCAGCGGCTGGCGCCTCGGCGTCATGGGCGGCATGGACCGCAACGACATGGCCGTGGACGGCCGTGGCAGCGAGGGCGACATCATCGGTCGCCACGTGGGTCTCTACGCCGGCCAGGCATGGGGCGGACTCGGCCTGCGCCTGGGCGTGACGCACGCGCAGAGCGAAGTCGACGTGCAGCGCACGGTCGCCTTCCCCGGCGTGCAGGACCAGACGCATGTCGAGTACGACGCCCAGTCCAACCAGGCGTTCGTCGAGGCCGGCTACCGGTTCGCCGCCAATGCGTGGGAGATCGAGCCCTACCTGCAGTACGCCCACGTGTCCTACGACACCGACGGCTTCCAGGAAGAGGGCGGCGTGACGGCGCTGAGCGGCGATAGTGCGGATGGCGACGTCGGCCTGGCCACCGCCGGCGTGCGTTTCAACGTCAACCTCAAGGGTGCGCAGCAGGACGAGAGCTGGCTGAGCCTGCGCGGTGGCCTGGGCTACCGCGACGCCAGCGGCGACCTGTCGCCGGCGGCGACGGTGGCCTGGTCTGGCGGTGATGCCTTCGTGGTCCGCGGTGCACCGCTGGCCGACAGCGCGACCGTCGCCGAACTCGGCTTCGGTGCCCGCACCAGCGAGGCCAGCCTGTTCGAGCTGACCTACAGCGGCCAGTACGCCGACGAGGCCCGCGACCACGGCCTGAACGCCCGTTTCTCGGTGCAGTTCTGATCGGGGAACGGTTCTGACGCACCCCGCGTAACAGGGGCCGGGCGGAAGCATTCGCCCGGGGTGGCGCCAGGGATGGGCGCCATCGACCAGGGACGGTCAGCTCCCGGCGCACGCGGAACTTCGGGGTCCGCCGCGCCGGGAGCTTTTTTTTGGGGTGTGGCACCGCGACGGTGCGGATAAGAGGGTGCCTCTGCCCAGGCAGCTTCAGTGGCGATCAACGGAGGAGCGACGCAAAGCGTAGACCTGCATGGTCACGCATGCGGGTACGCGCACGCAGTTCTACGGCCTTGTGTTCGCATGGCTGCTGGCTGCCGATCAGCCGCCATCTTTCCAGACGTTTGGCGCAAGGTGCCCGTCGTGCCGATCCGCCAAATCCACGCATCGCGTGGTGCGGCTTCGCTATGCACGCAGCTTCGATGTGATTTGACTGACGCGTATGCACCGCAGGCATGGGGCGCTGTTGTAACTGTCCCAGCATGCATGCCCTTCGCGGCACGCGGCGGGAGATCCGAGAGGCACAAAAAAGAGAGGCAACAAAAAAGGCCGCGGAAATCCGCGGCCTTCTTCTTTACTGCGCTGGCGCGCTGGCTTACGCCAGGCCGGCCTGCTTCATGACTTCGGCGTGGAAGTCATCGGTCTGCTTCTCGATGCCTTCGCCCACCGCCAGGCGCTGGAACGACACCACGTCGGCGCCGGCGGCCTTGGCCGCAGCTTCGACGTTCTGGTCGGTGTTGAGCACGTACGGCTGGCCGTACAGGGTGACCTCGTTGACGATCTTGGCGATCTTGCCGCCGATGATCTTCTCCAGGATGTCGGCCGGCTTGGACTTGTCCTTGTCGGACATCTTGGCCAGCTCGATCTCCTTTTCCTTCTCGACGAAGTCGGCCGGCACATCGGCGGCCTTGGCGTACGGCGGGTTCATCGCGGCCACATGCATGGCCACGCCGCGCGCGAACTCGGCATCGCCGCCGGCCACCTCGGTGAGCACGCCGATGCGGCCGCCATGCACGTAGGCGGCCACGTTGTTGGTGCTGTCCAGGCGCACCAGGCGGCGCACCTGCACGTTCTCGCCGACCTTGGCGATGACGGCGGCGCGGGCTTCCTCGACGGTCTCGCCCGACGGCAGCTTGACGGCCTTCAGGGCCTCGGCGTCCGCGGCGGTGGATGCGAGCGCGGCGTCGGCCACGGCCTGGGCGAAGGACAGGAAGTTCTCGTCCTTGGCCACGAAGTCGGTCTCGGAATTGACCTCGACCAGCACGGCCTTGCCGCCCTCCTGGGCGGAGACGATGCGGCCTTCCGCGGCAACGCGGCTGGCCTTCTTGTCGGCCTTGGCCAGGCCCGACTTGCGCAGCCACTCGGCCGCGGCGTCGATGTCGCCGTTGTTCTCGGTGAGCGCCTTCTTGCACTCCATCATGCCGGCGCCGGTGCGCTCGCGCAGTTCCTTCACCTGGGATGCGGTGATTTCAGCCATGGGGATCTACCTCGATATTCGTGAAGTTGTAGGAGCGACGTAAGTCGCGACCGCCGGCACCAGTGAAGCTGCGGATCGCGACTTACGTCGCTCCTACAAAAAGCTGGAACGCGGCCGCGCAACATGGCGCGGCCGCGTGACACGGGTCTTACTCGGCCTTGGCGTCGTCGGCCTTGGCTTCGACCTTGGCGTCGGCCGGAGCGGCCTCGGCGTCGGTCGCCGGCTCGTCGGCCTTCTTGGCGGCGGCCTTCTTGGCCGGAGCGCGGCGGGCCGGCTTGTCCTTGGCGGACTCCTCGCCACCTTCGGCGAAGTCTTCCTCGCGGACGCTGCCCGGCGTCGGGGCGGCGGCCTTGCCTTCGAGCACGGCGTCAGCGGCGGCGCGGGCGTACAGCTGCACGGCGCGGATGGCGTCGTCGTTGCCCGGGATCGCGTAGTCCACCAGCTCCGGATCGTAGTTGGTGTCGACCACCGCCACGACCGGGATGCCCAGCTTCTTGGCTTCCTTGATGGCGATGTCTTCGTGGCCGATGTCGATCACGAACAGCGCGTCGGGCAGGCGGTTCATTTCCTTGATGCCGCCCAGCGAGGCTTCCAGCTTGTCGCGCTCGCGGCGCAGGCCCAGCACTTCGTGCTTGACCAGCTTCTCGAAGGTGCCGTCGGTCTCGGCGGCTTCGAGTTCCTTCAGGCGCGCGACCGACTGCTTCACGGTGCGGAAGTTGGTCAGCGTGCCGCCCAGCCAGCGCTGGGTCATGAACGGCATGCCGCAACGCTCGGCCTCTTCCTTCACGGCCTCGCGCGCGCTGCGCTTGGTGCCCAGGAACAGGATCATGCCGCGCTTCTGGGCGATGCCCGAGATGAAGTTCATCGCGTCGTTGAACAGCGGAACCGTCTTCTCGAGGTTGATGATGTGGATCTTGCCGCGGGCGCCGAAGATGTACGGGCCCATCTTGGGGTTCCAGTAGCGGGTCTGGTGGCCGAAGTGGACACCGGCCTCCAGCATCTGGCGCATGGTGATCTGGGACATCGTGGTAGAGCTCCAGGCAATGGAACCGGCCGCCAGGGTTGTGGGGCGGCTGCCTCGGCACGGGGCCTGGGCGAGGTTCCGGGGTTGGGCCTCCCCGCTGCCACCGTGGCCAGATCCCGAACGCCGCTGTGGCGGAACGGGACACCCCGGCACGGGGGTTTGCAGCGGGTGTGTATTCGCCGGTGACGCCCGGCGTGGGCGGCTGGCAGGCACGGAGCCGGCGCAGCCGCGGGATTCTAGCCGGTTGTGGACACGGAGGCAATCGGGACGGGCGGTTGGCCGTGGTGCCCGCCGATCAGGGCGGAGGGGACGCATCGGTGCCCGTCCATGGACAGCACGCCACCTGGCTGCGCGCTGGGCCTCGCTGCCCACACCCCCGCCGCATCGGCGATAATGCGCGGATGCCCATTACGCTCAAATCCCCCGAGGACATCGAGAAGATGCGCGTCGCCGGCCGTCTGGCCGCCGAGGTGCTGCAGGTCGTCGCCCCGCACGTGAAGCCGGGCGTGACGACCGAGGAGCTGGACCGCATCTGCCACGACCACATCGTCAACGTGCAGGGCGCGATCCCCGCCAACGTCGGCTACAAGGGATATCCCAAGACGGTCTGCACGTCGGTCAACAACGTCATCTGCCACGGCATCCCGAGCGAGGCCAAGGTCCTGAAGGACGGCGACATCGTCAATATCGACGTCACTGTGATCAAAGACGGCTGGCACGGCGACACCAGCCGCATGTACCTCGTCGGGACCCCGTCGGTGATGGCCAAGCGCCTGGTCGACGTGACCCGCGAGGCGATGTTCCGCGGCATCCGCGTCGTGCGCCCCGGCGCCACGCTGGGCGACGTCGGAGCGGCCATCCAGCAGTACGCCGAGTCCGAGCGCTTCAGCGTGGTGCGGGAGTACTGCGGGCACGGCATCGGGCAGATCTACCACGACGAGCCGCAGGTCCTGCACTACGGGCGGGCCGGCGAGGGCGTGGTGCTCAAGCCGGGGATGACCTTCACCATCGAGCCGATGATCAACGAGGGCGCGCGCCACACGCGGCTGCTGCCCGACGGCTGGACGGTGGTCACCAAGGACCGCAAGTTGTCCGCGCAGTGGGAGCACACCGTCGCGGTGACCGACGACGGTGTGGAGATCCTCACCCGCGTGCCGGGCGACGACAACGACCTATGAGCGCGGTCGGCGCCGGCGACGCCGCTTCGGCGCAGGCCGGGGCGGAGCGGCACCCCGGACCTGACGATTCCGCCTGGGCGGCGCAGGTGCGCGGACAGCTGGCGGAGGCCGATGCCGGCTTCGCGGCGCGCTTCGACGAGGGGGCGGACGTCGACCGCCTGGTCGCCGAGCGTGCGGCCGTCGTCGACACGCATGTCCAGGCCGCCTGGCAGCGCTGCGTCCCGCCGGAGGCGCCCCTGGCCCTCTTCGCCGTGGGCGGGTACGGGCGCGGCGAACTGTTCCCGCAATCGGACGTGGACCTGCTGGTGCTGGCCGAACCGGCGGCCTCGACCGCGTGCGCCGACGCGTTGGCGCGCTTCTTCGCGGTCCTCTGGGATGCCGGCCTGCCGGTGGGCCATGCGGTGCGCTCGCTTGGCCAATGCACCGATTCCGCGCGCGAGGACATCACCGTGCTCACCGCGCTGCTGGAGGCGCGCCCGCTGGCCGCCAACGAGCTGGAGCGCCGCGAGTTGCAGACCGCCGCCTCGCCGCGGCTGGTGTGGCCGCCGCAGGACTTCTTCGAGGCCAAGCGACGCGAGCTGCGCGAGCGCCATGCGCGCTATGGCGACACCTCCGACAACCTCGAGCCCAACCTGAAGGAAGGCCCGGGCGGCCTGCGCGACGTGCAGACGCTGCACTGGATGGCGCTGCGCATTATCGGCACCGCCGATCTGGAGGCGCTGGTCGCCTTCGGCCAGCTCGGCGCCGACGAGGTGACCACCCTGGAGCGCGAACGCCGGGCGCTGTCGCGCCTGCGCTTCGGCCTGCACCTGGTGGCCGACAAGCGCGAGGAGCGCCTGCGGTTCGATTACCAGAAGCCGCTGGCCGCGCGGCTGGGGTTCGAGGACACCGACGACACGCTCGCGGTCGAACAGATGATGCAGGGCTTCTACCGGAGCGCGGCCATCGTGCTGCGCATCGGCGAGCGCCTGCTGCAGCGGTTCGAGGAGCAACTGGAAGGCGAAGCCGAGCCCGAACCGATCGACGAGCGCTTCGACCTGCGGCGCGGGTATCTGGCGGCGTCGTCGGACGCCTGGCCGCGCGACCTGGCCGACGTGTTCGACCTGTTCGCGACATGGGCGGCGCACGCCGACGCGGTGCGCGGGCTGCACTCGCACACCGCGCGCGAGCTGGCCGAGGCGCTGCCGCGGCTGCCCGGTTTCAAGCAGGCCAGCCCCGAGCTGCGCCTGCGGTTCATGCAGTTGCTGCGCGGCCCGCAACCGGTGCAGACGCTCACGCGCATGGCCCGCCTGGGCGTGCTGGGGCGCTGGATCCCGGCGTTTGCGCGGGTGTCGGGGCGCATGCAGTTCGACCTGTTCCACGTGTACACCGTCGACCAGCACACGCTCGCGGTGCTGAAGAACCTGGCGTCGTTCGCCTCGGGGCAGCGCGACGAGCGCTTCGCGATGGCGCACGAGGTCTGGCCGCGCCTGCGCAAGCCCGAGTTGCTGCTGCTGGCCGGCCTGTTCCACGACATCGCCAAGGGCCGCGGCGGTGACCACTCCGAACTGGGCGGCGACGATGCGCGCGAATTCTGCGAGGCCGTTGGCCTGTCCGCGCCGGACACCGCCATGGTCGAGTGGCTGGTGCGCCAGCACCTGCTGATGTCGCGCACCGCGCAGAAGGAGGACATCACCGAGCCGGAGGTGATCCACCGCTTCGCCGGGAAGGTCGCCGATCGCGAACATCTCGACCCCCTGTACCTGCTGACCTGCGCGGACATCGCCGGGACCTCTCCCAAACTCTGGAACGCCTGGAAGGACCGGCTGATGGCCGACCTCTACACCGCCACGCGGCTGGTGATGCGGCGCGGACTGGAGCACCCGGTCGCACTGGAAGAGCGCATTGCGGAGATCCGCGACACCACCCGCGCGATGCTGTCGGCGCTCGGCCACGACGATGCCGCGATCGATGCCATGTTCGCGCGGATGCCCGATGCCGGGTTCCAGCGCGGGCGGCCCGACCAGCTGGCCTGGCAGGCGATCGCGCTGCGTGGGGTGGGTGCCGGCGACACCCGCGTTCGGGCACGGCCGGTCACGGCGCAGGCCGGTGCGCTGGAAGTGTTCGTCCATTCGCCCAACCGCGACGGCCTGTTCGCCGCGATCGTCGCCAAGCTCGACCGCCTGGGCCTGGCGATCCTGCAGGCGCGGGTGCTCGACGGCCCGGACGGCACCATCTTCGATACGTTCGAAGTGATCCCGTCCGACCCGCGTTACACGCCGACCGCCGACGAGGTGGAACGCAAGCTCGCCGCGGCGCTCGACGGGCCGCTGGACCGGATCCGGCCGGCGCGGCGCACGCAGCCGCGGCACCTGAAGCATTTCCGCATAGCGCCGCAGGTGGCCTTCGACGAGGGCACTGACGGGCGCACCACCCTCAGCTTCGTGTGCACCGATCGGCCCGGCCTGCTGGCCGAGGTGGCCGCCGTGCTGCGCAACCAGTCGCTGCGCGTCCACGACGCGCGCATCGCCACCTTCGGCGAGCGCGCCGAGGACGTGTTCCAGCTCACTACGTCCGATCCGGCAGGCCGCGGCCTTCCGTTGGACGACGCCCACCAGCAGGCGCTGCGCGAAGCGCTGCTGCATTGTTTCGAAGGAGAAAGCGCATGAGTTCCAGGAAGCCGGCCAAGAAGACGGCGCGCGGCAAGTCCCCCGCCAAGGGCACGGCCAAGAGCACGGGCAAGAGCACGGCCAAGAGCACGGGCAAGAGCACGGGCAAGGGCGCCGGCAAAGCAGCCGGCGCTCCGGTCGCCGCCGACAAGCCCGCCGCGAAGAAGGCCGGCAAGGCCGTGGGCAAGTCCGCCGCCACCCAGGCGCCGGGGAAGAAAGCCGCGCCGGCGCCGGCCGCCAAGCGCACCGACGGCGGCAAGGCCACCGCGCCCAAGGCCGCGCCCGCGCCGCGCAAGTCCGCCAAGGCCGCGGCGCACGACGAGCTGAAGTTCCTGATCGACAGCGCGTTCGAGCGCCGCTCCATGTTGACGCCCGACGAGGTCGAAGGCTCGACGCGCCCGGCGGTCGAGCGCGCGATCGAAGGCCTGGAGAGCGGTGACTTCCGTGTCGCCGAGCCCGACGGCAAGGGCGGCTGGACCGTCAACGAGTGGTTGAAGAAGGCCGTGCTGCTGTACTTCCGCACCCAGGACATGGAGCTGGTGGAGTCCTATCCCTCACCGTTCTGGGACAAGGTGCCGGCGCGCTTCGCCGAGTTCGACGAGGCCGCGTTCCGCAAGCTGGGCGCACGCGTGGTGCCCGGTGCCATCGTCCGCCGCGGCAGCCACATCGGCCGCGATGTCGTGCTGATGCCCAGCTTCGTCAACATCGGTGCGCACGTGGGCGAGGGCACGATGGTCGACACCTGGGCGACGGTCGGTTCGTGCGCGCAGATCGGCAAGCACTGCCACCTGTCCGGCGGCGCCGGCATCGGCGGCGTGCTCGAGCCGCTGCAGGCCACGCCGACCATCATCGAGGACCACTGCTTCATCGGCGCGCGCTCTGAAGTGGTCGAGGGCGTCATCGTCGGCCACCACAGCGTGATCGGCATGGGCGTGTTCCTCGGCCAGTCCACCCGCATCTACAACCGCGCCACCGGCGAGGTCAGCTACGGCCGCATCCCGCCGTACAGCGTCGTGGTGTCCGGGCAGCTGCCGTCGGCCGACGGTTCGCACTCGCTGTATTGCGCGGTGATCGTCAAGCAGGTCGATGCCAGGACCCGCAGCAAGACCAGCATCAACGACCTGCTGCGCGGGCTGGCGGAGTAGGGCATGGCGACCACCCTCTACGGCCTGTCCAACTGCGACACCTGCCGCAAGGCGCGCAAGTGGCTGGAGCGCTTCGGCGTCGAGCATGCGTTCGTCGACTACCGCGACCAGCGCCAGGCGCCGGAGACGCTGGTGCAGTGGCGCGATGCGCTGGGTGGCTGGGACGCGATGGTCAACAAGTCCTCGACCACGTGGCGCACCCTGCCCGATACGCGCAAGTCGCCGGGCTCGGACGCGGAGTGGAAGCTGCTTCTGAAGGAGTACCCGCAGCTGGTCCGGCGCCCCGTGGTCGTCACCGGCGACGGCACGGTGACGCAGGGGTTCTCCGACAACGGCTTCAAGAAGCGCTTCGACCTGGGCTGACGCGCGCCTTCATGCAACCGTAGCCCGGGTAAGCGCAGCGCGCCCGGGAACCCGGGCCGGACGGCCACGGCGACGACACGATGGAACCGCCCCATGAGCGATGTACTGGACCTCACCCTTGACCTGATCGGCCGTGCTTCGGTGACGCCGGACGACGCGGGCTGCCAGGCGCTGGTCGCGCGGCGGCTTGAAGCCGCCGGCTTCGAGTGCGAGCACCTTCTTCTGGGCGAGGTCGACAACCTCTACGCGACCTTCGGCGATCCGGCCGCGCCCACGTTGTTGCTGCTCGGCCATACCGACGTGGTGCCGACCGGGCCGCGCGAGGCATGGGCCAGCGATCCGTTCGTGCCGGAGATCCGCGATGGCGTGCTGTACGGGCGCGGCGCGGCGGACATGAAGGGCAGTGTCGCTGCGTTCGTGGTCGCCGCCGAGCGCTTCGCCGCAGCGCATCGCGCGCCGCCGGGCCGGCTGGCCCTCCTGCTGACCTCGGACGAGGAAGGCGACGCGATCGACGGTGTGCGCCGTGTCGTCGGGCTGTTCCGCGACCGCGGCGAACGCCTGGACTGGTGCATCACCGGGGAGCCGTCTTCCACGAAAGAACTCGGCGACCTGCTGCGCGTGGGGCGCCGTGGCAGCCTGTCGGCGCGTCTGCAGGTCCACGGCGTGCAGGGCCACGTCGCGTATCCGGACAAGGCGCGCAATCCGGTGCACCTGGCGCTGCCGGCGCTGGCCGAACTCACTGCGCGGCGCTGGGACGACGGTTTCGAGACGTTTCCACCGACCAGCCTGCAGGTCAGCAACATCGCCGCCGGCACCGGCGCCAACAACGTCACTCCGGGCACGCTGGAGGTGCAGTTCAACCTGCGCTTCAACCCGACCTGGAGCGCCGAGGCGCTGGAGCGCGAGTGCGAAGCCGTGCTGCGCGCGCATGGACTCGACTACGCGATCCACTGGCACCGCAGCGGTGAACCCTTCCACACGCCGGAAGGCGCATTGCGCCAGGCCGCGCGCGAGGTGCTCACGGCGCATCGTGGCCAGCCGCCCGAGGAAAGCACCGGCGGCGGCACGTCGGACGCACGCTTCATCGCGCCGCTGGGCACTCAGTGCATCGAGATCGGACCGGTCAATGCCAGCATCCACCAGGTCGACGAGCACGTGCGCGTCGCCGACCTGGAGGCGTTGCCGGGCCTGTATCTGGCGCTGATCGAAAAGATGCTCGTCCCGTCGGAAGGACTGTAGGAGCGGCTTCAGCCGCGATCACCTGTCTCCCCAAGCTGTTGTAGGAGCGACGTGAGTCGCGACCGCGCACCTCCGGGGATCGGTGGGTCG
Organism: uncultured Lysobacter sp.; assembly: GCA_966210725.1. Classification (GTDB taxonomy): domain Bacteria; phylum Pseudomonadota; class Gammaproteobacteria; order Xanthomonadales; family Xanthomonadaceae; genus Lysobacter_C. The sequence goes on from CBIHLN010000016.1 coordinate 29,103, forward strand.
CGACTCACGTCGCTCCTGCAGAGGCCTTCGAGATGGCGTGATCGCGGCTGAAGCCGCTCCTACAGGTCAGCGTGCCCCGGACGGCACCAGCTGCAGCGTGTGCGTGGCCTCGCCCGGCAGGAACGGCGTCGGCCGACCCCGCACCCAGTCGTCGTGCCCCGCGCCCCAGAACGGCGACAGCGGGTGGCCGCTCTGGCCCCCGGGCATGTGCGCGATGCCGTCGGCTTCCCGGCCCGGCGCCACCACCATCCGTTGCGAGGCGCCGGCGTTGGGCGATTGCGCGCGCGGGGTCAGGGTGTCGCCGGCCAGCGGCTCGCGCGGCATGCACAGCAATCGCTCGCCCAGCAACGGGATGGCCGCGGCCAGCGGGTGGCAGATGGCCGCGGTGTTGCGTTCCGCCCAGGTGCGCTCGGCCAGCGGGCCACGCTCGGCCAGCGCGTCGCGGACCTCGGCCGCCGCGTCCTCCAGCAGCGCGTCCCAACTCTCGAATGCGGCAGGCAACAGGTGGGCCGGGCGCTGCGTGACCAGCGGCCAGGCCACGCCTTCCAGCTGCGGCAGGTCCGGCATCGGTACCTCCGGGCCCAGCGCGGCGCGTGCCGGCGCCAGCAGGCCATCGGCGATGCGCGCGTGCACCGCGAGGCGCCAGGCGCGCACCAGCCGGTAGCTCACCGTGTCGCCCGCGGCATGCGTCGGCCAGGTGGGGTCGGCGGTGGCCAGCGCCTGCAGCGCAGGCGTTCGCGCGGCCGCGGCGCGCTCGCGCAGCAGCGTCCACCAGCGCTCCAGGAACACGCTGCGGTCGTCCAGCTGGATCGCCAGGAGGTCGGCCTCGTCGAAGCGCGCCTTCCCCTGCAGTTGCTGGCGGATCATCCATGCGCGGGTGCCCACGACGTAGCCGCCGTCGCCGATCGCCGCGAGGTCGCCACCGTCCACCACGCGGGCATTGGCCGTCCACAGCCGCTGGCCCGGCGGGTCGAGCAGCGCCGGAGTGCCGCGGGTGGACAGCGCCCAGGGCGTACAGGTGTCGGTAGGCTCGGCGGCCTGCGCGGCCACGGCGATACCGAACGGCCGCTCGCCGTCGCAGCGGGCGCCGGCCGGCATCGGGCCCAGCAGCTGCCAGCCGATGCGGCCACTGCGGTCGCCCGCGACCAGGTTCTGCGCGGGGATGGCGGTCGCGTCGGCCGCGGCGAACAGCGCGTCCAGCGAGTCCGCGCGGGTGAAGTCCAGCACCCCCAGGTTGAGCGAGCCGGGCAGGTGGGCGGCCCACCGCAGCGCCAGCGCGTCGCCTTCGGGCGTGTCGTGCAGCAGCGGTCCCCACTCGGTTTCGCGCACTTCCAGTTCGACCGGTTCGCCGCCGGCGACGTCGATACGCTCCACGTACGTCCGCGCGTCCGGGCACGTGTCGGCGCAGCCCGGCTCGCGCCGCCAGTCCGCCCAGTCGCCGTAGCTGTTGGTGAAGCCCCAGGCGACGTGCCCGTTGCTGCCGACCACCACGCCCGGAAGGCCGGGCAGGCTGAAGCCGGTGATGTCGACCTGCCTGCCTGGTGCGGCCGGGTCGGGGTAGCGCAGGCGCACGCGGAACCAGATATTCGGCGCGCGCAGGCCCAGGTGCATGTCGTCGGCGACCAGCGCGCCGCCGTGTCGGGTCAGCGCGCCGGACACCGCGAAGTTGTTGCTGCCGCGCGCGAAGGGCGGCTCGGCGGTGGCGGCGCGATCGGTGTCCGGCGAGGCCAGTGCGCGCAGGTCGACCTCATCCGGCCCCGGAAGCGTTGCGGGCCCGCGTGCTTCGCCCTGCACGGGCGCGTCCCACTCGCTGCCGTCGTGGGTGAGCAACGCGTACAGCGCTGGCGGCAGGTGCGGGCGGACGCGCAGCAGCCCCAGTTCGCGCGCGTTGCCGGCGTCCTGCAGGTCGAAGTACATCGCATACCCGACCAGCGCGGCGTCGGCGGGCTGCCAGGGCTCGGGCGAATGGCGCAGCAGCAGGTACGGCCACGGCCGCGCATCGAGGCTGGCCAGCCCGGCATTGACCCCCGCGACATACGCCTCGCCCTCGGCGCGGTGTGGCCCCAGCAAAGTGTCGAGCCGCGACTCCACCCGCGCGCGCATCCGGTGCACGCGCTTGCCGCGGTCGTGCTCGACCGCGCGCGGGCCGAACAGGGCCGCCAGCTCGCCCGCGGCCGTGCGACGCAGCAGGTCCATCTCGAAATAGCGCTCCTGAGCGTGCACCCAGCCCAGCGCCCGCATGGCGTCGACCCGGTTGCCGGCGTCGATGGTCACCACGCCCAGCGCATCGCGCTGCACGGTGACGGGTCCGGCCAGGCCCGGGACCGGCTGCTCGCCGTCCAGCCGCGGGAGGCTGTCGCGCAGCGCCAGCCACCCCGACAGCAGCGCCAGCAGGACGAACCCGAGCAACGCCAGCGCACCGCGCCTGATCCAACGTCCCATCCGACCGCTCCCCCTGCTGATACCGCACCTTGGCCGGTGCCGGCTGCCCGGCACGTTCACCCATGCAACCGCCCGCTTGCAAGCGGGGCCCCGCTTGCCACAGGATCGAGCCATGTCCGCAGCCCGTGCCCGCCGCCACCGCCACGCCGCCGCCCCCGGCGCGATGGCCGCGCGTGGCCGCCCGCGCCAGGCCGCCTCCAACCACAACCTCAATAACAACGCCCGCCTCCCGCAGGCCGGCGATTAGCACGCGCTCCACGCTCATCGCTCTCCCAGGCCTGCACTGCGAAGTGCGGGCCTTTTTGTTGGTCGACCTTCCGCCGTCTCCATCACCTTCAAAGGACCCGTCCCATGTGCTCGATCCTCGGCCTGTTCGACCTGCAACCCGGTGACGACCTGCCGCGCCTGCGCCGGCACGCGCTGGAACTCTCGCAACGCCAGCGCCACCGCGGCCCGGACTGGAGCGGCGTGCACGCCGACGACGGCGCGATCCTCGTCCACGAGCGCCTGGCCATCGTCGACCCGGCCGGTGGCTCCCAGCCGCTGCGCTCCAGCGACGGCGCGCTGGTGCTGGCCGTCAACGGCGAGATATACAACCACCGGGAGCTCGAACAGGGCCTGTCGATGCCGTACGCGTTCCAGAGCGGCTCGGACTGCGAGGTGATCAACGCCCTGTACGCCCAGCACCGCGACGACGACCCGGCGGGGTGGCTGGACCGGCTCAACGGCATCTTCGCCTTCGCGCTCTGGGACCGGGCCCGCGGCCGCTACCTCATCGCGCGCGACCCCATGGGCGTGGTGCCGCTGTACTGGGGCCACGACGGCAGCGGCCGGCGATGGGTGGCGTCGGAGATGAAGGCACTGGTGGGCACCTGCGGCGACGTCGCGCCGTTTCCACCGGGCCACGTGTTCGACAGCGCGACGGGCGAACTGCGCCGCTGGTACACGCGGGACTGGCGCGAGTACGACGCGGTGCAGGGCGTCGCCGTCACGCCCGCCGACCTGCGCGAAGCCTTCGAGCGCGCGGTGCACCGGCAGATGATGAGCGACGTGCCCTACGGCGTGCTGCTGTCGGGCGGGCTGGATTCATCGCTGGTCGCGGCCGTGGCCGCGCGCTACGCCCGGCGCCGCATCGAGGACAACGACAACTCCGAGGCGTGGTGGCCGCGGCTGCACTCCTTCGCCATCGGCCTGGAGGGCTCGCCCGACCTGGCCGCCGCGGAGGTCGCCGCCGAGGCGCTGGGCACGGTGCACCACGGCTTCACCTACACCTTCGAGGAGGGCGTCGATGCGCTGCCCGACGTCATCCGCCATATCGAAACCTATGACGTCACCACCATCCGTGCGTCCACGCCGATGTTCCTGCTGGCACGGAGGATCAAGGCCATGGGCGTCAAGATGGTGCTGTCGGGCGAAGGGTCGGACGAGATCTTCGGCGGCTACCTCTACTTCCACAAGGCGCCCAACGCGCGCGAATTCCACGACGAGCTCGTGCGCAAGCTCGACGCGCTGCACTTCTACGACTGTCTGCGTGCCAACAAGTCGATGATGGCGTGGGGCGTGGAGCCGCGGGTGCCGTTCCTGGACGTGGAGTTCCTCGACGTGGCGATGCGCATGGACGCGCAGGCCAAGATGGCGGGTGTCGATGCGGCCGGCCGCCGTCGCATCGAGAAGGCGGTGCTGCGCGAGGCGTTCGAGGGCTACCTGCCCGAGTCGATCCTGTGGCGGCAGAAGGAGCAGTTCAGCGACGGCGTCGGCTATGGCTGGATCGACGGACTGAAAGCGCATGCCGCCGAGCACGTGACCGACCGCGAGTTCGCTGCGGCCACCAGCCGCTTCCCGGTCAATGCGCCGCAGACCAAGGAAGCGTACTTCTACCGCCGCATCTTCGAGCGCAGCTTTCCGGGCGAGGCGTGCGCGCAGACGGTGCCCGGTGGCAAGTCGATCGCGTGCTCGTCGCCGGCGGCGATCGCATGGGACGCGGCGTTCGCCAACGCCGCCGACCCGTCGGGCCGCGCCGTGGCGGGCGTGCACCAGGCGGCGCTGGCCTGACCGCAGCCCGGATACGCGCAGCGCATCCGCGGCCGTAGGGGGCGATGGCACATCCCGGGTGCGGCTTTGCCTTACCCGGGCTACAACCCACGAACGCCCTTGCAGGAGCGATGTCAGTCGCGACCTGTGCTGCACCGTGGACCCCGGTCGCGACTGACATCGCTCCTGCAAGGGAGCCCGTATCGCTCGCGGTCGCGGCGTTTACGCCCGTGCACGCCGCTTGCGCCACAATGCGCGCCCACCCTTGTCGACCCACGGAACGCCCATGGCCGGTGCCAGCCTGTTAACCCTGCTCGACGACATCGCCAGCGTGCTGGACGACGTCGCCATCCTCACCAAGCTGGCCACCAAGAAAACCGCAGGCGTGCTGGGCGATGACCTGGCGCTCAACGCGCAGCAGGTCACCGGCGTCAAGGCGGCCCGCGAACTGCCCGTGGTCTGGGCCGTCGCGAAGGGCTCGTTCCTCAACAAGGCCTTCCTGGTGCCTGCGGCGCTGGCGATCAGCGCGTGGCTGCCGGTGCTGATCACGCCACTGATGATGATCGGCGGCACCTACCTGGTGTACGAAGGCGCGGAGAAACTGGTGCACCGCTTCCTGCACTCGCGCGAGGAGGACGCCCGGCACCACGACGACCTCGTCAAGGCGGTCGCCGACGAAAAGGTCGATCTGGTCGCGTTCGAGCAGGACAAGATCAAGGGCGCCATCCGCACCGACTTCATCCTGTCGGCGGAGATCATCGTGCTGTCGCTGGGCGTGGTGGAAGCGCAGCCCTTCACCCAGCAGGCGCTGGTGCTGGTGGTCATCGCGCTGGGCATGACCGTGGGCGTCTATGGCCTGGTGGCGGGCATCGTGAAGCTCGACGACGCCGGCATGCACCTGGCCGAGAAGGGCGGGGCGACCGCCGCGCTGGGCCGCGGCATCCTTTACACGGCGCCCTGGCTGATGAAGTTCCTGTCCGTCGCCGGGACCGCGGCGATGTTCCTGGTGGGCGGCGGCATCCTCGTGCACGCCATCCCGGTGATGGCGCACTGGGTGGAGGACATTGCGCCCGCCGGCATTGCGGGAACGCTGCTGGGGGCGCTGGTCAACGCCTTGGTCGGCATCGCGGTGGGCGCGCTGGTCGTGGGCGTTGTCACGCTGGTGAAGAAGATGCGCGGCGGCGACAAGGTCGAAGCGCCGCACTGAGACGGATTTTGCCCTGACCTCGCTGGGAGAGGCTGCAGCTGCGATCGCGCGCTCGGGAGCCGTTGTAGGAGCGACGTGAGTCGCGACCTGCATCCGCGTGCGACGCACTTGTGTTCCGGTCGCGACTCACGTCGGTCCTACAGGGGTGCGGTGGGTCATCGCGGCTGAAGCCGCTCCTACAAACGCAGCGGGCTCACTGGCGCTGCAGTCGGTACGCCGCGGTGTGGAGCGACGTGACGCCTTCCTGCTGGAACCCCGGCTGCATGGCCAGGATGTCGCGCCGTTCCAACGCGTCGACCGTCCAGTCCCGGCCATAGAGCGCGCGCACCTCGTCCTCCGGGACGGGGAACGGCGGGCCGGCCTTCTCGTGCGGCGGGTACTCCAGCGTGACCAGCAGCCCACGGCAGCCTACCGGCAGCCGTGCATGTAGCTCGCGGACATAGCGACGACGCAGGTCGGGCGGCAGCGCGATCAGCGCCGCGCGGTCGAACAGGCCCTCGCAGTCCGCCAGCGCGTCGGCATCCAGGTCGAACGCATCGCCCTGCACCAGCTCGATCGCACCGGCGGTGTAGTGGACGCCGTATCGCGACGGTCGGCGCCCGGGCCGCAGCCCGTGCTCGTCGAAGAACGCCTCGACCGCGCGCTGCGACAGTTCGACGCCGAGTACGCGATAGCCCTGCGCCGCCAGCCATACCATGTCCAGCGACTTGCCGGCCAGCGGAACGAACACGCGGGCGCCAGGCGGCACCCCCATGCCCGGCCAGTGTTCGACCAGCAGCGGCGTCGGCGCGTCCTGGTGGAAGCCGATGCGGTTTTCGGACCAGCGCTGGAGCCAGAAATCGGGGTGCATGGGAATCGTCCGGCTCAGGCCGTCATCCGACGGCGAGCCCTTCCACCTTCTGCCGCGCCGGGAAGCACTCCACGTGCGAAGAATTTGAAACGCGCCGCCGCGCGCGAAGCAACGCGCTTCTCATTCGACACCCAGCCCTTCCACCTTCTGCCGCGCCGGGAAGCACTGTGCTTGCGGAGTATTTCCAACGCGCCGCCGCGCGCGAAGCAACGCGCTTCTCATTCGACACCCAGTCCTTCCACCTTCTGCCATCCCCGCGGCAACAACCCGCCCCGCGTCGCGCGGCTGCCGACATACGCGTCCAGGTCCTTCCACGACAGCGTCATCGTGCGCGCGCCGGATTTGACCGACAGCGTTGCGCCCGGCGACACCACGGCCACCGCCACCACGCGCTCGGTCCCGAGCTTGGCCTTGGGGATGTCGATCAGCTTGTTGCCCTTGCCCTTGTCGAGTTCCGGCAGCTCGGCCACCGGGAAGGCCAGCAGGTGGCCGGCGCTGGTGGCGACCACCACGCGGTCGGCCTCGACATCGGCGACCGGTGCGGGCTGCACCACCTTGGCGCTGGGCGTCAGCGACAGCATCGCCTTGCCGGCCTTGTTGCGGCCGACGAGGTTTTCGAAGCGGGTGACGAAGCCGTAGCCGTGGCTGCTGGCCAGCACGAAGCGGGTGTCGGGCTCGCCACTGGCCACGGCCTGGAACGACGCGCCCGGCGCCGGCGAGAAGCGCCCGGTCAGCGGCTCACCGTTGCCACGCGCCGACGGCAGCCCGTGCACCAGGGTCGAGTAGGCGCGACCGGTCGAATCCAGGAACGCCACCTGCTGCGTGCTGCGCGCACGCGCGAACGCCAGCAGGGCATCGCCGTCGCGGTAGCTGAGTCCGGCGGCATCCACGTCGCCGCCCTTGGCCGCCCGCACCCAGCCCTTCTCGCTGAGCACGACGGTCATCGGCTCGCTGGGCACCAGCTCGGTCTCGCTCAATGCCTGCGCCGCGCCGCGCGCGACCAGCGGCGAGCGGCGGGCGTCGCCGAACTTCTTGGCGTCGGCCAGCAGCTCGTCCTTGATCAGCTTCTTGAGCTTGGCCTTGCTGCCGAGCGTGGCGACCAGGCGGTCGCGCTCGGCGGCCAGTTCGTCCTGCTCGCCGCGGATCTTCATTTCCTCCAGCCGCGCCAGCTGGCGCAGGCGGGTCTCGAGAATGTAGTCGACCTGTTCGTCGGACAGCTTGAAGCGCGCCTGCAGCACCGGACGCGGCTCGTCTTCGCTGCGGATGATGCGGATCACCTCGTCCAGGTTGAGGAAGGCGACCAGCAGGCCTTCCAGCAGGTGCATGCGGCGCTCGACCTTGTCCAGGCGGTGCTTGAGGCGGCGGGTCACCGTGTCGCTGCGGAAGGTCAGCCATTCGGCCAGGAACGCCTTGAGCCCCTTCACCTGCGGACGGCCGTCCAGCCCGATCACGTTGAAGTTGACCCGGTAGCTCTTCTCCAGGTCCGTGGTCGCGAAGAGGTGGCCCATCAGCTGGTCGATGTCGACGCGGTTGCTGCGCGGCACCAGCACGATGCGGGTGGGGTTGGCGTGGTCGGACTCGTCGCGGATGTCCTCCAGCCACGGCAGCTTCTTGGCGCGCATCTGGGTGGCGATCTGCTCGATCACCTTGCCCGGCGAGGCCTGGTGCGGCAGTGCGGTGACCACGATGTTGGGGCCGTCCTTCTCGTAGATGGCCCGGGCGCGGACACTGCCGTGGCCGGTCTCGTACATCTGCAGCAGGTCGGCGCGCGGGGTGATGATCTCCGCCGCGGTCGGGTAGTCCGGGCCCAGCACGTGCTCGCACAGGTCGCGCGTGGTGGCGTCCGGGTCGTCGAGCAGCCGCACGCAGGCGCTGACGACCTCGTTGAGGTTGTGCGGCGGCACGTCGGTGGCCATGCCCACGGCAATACCGGTGGTGCCGTTGAGCAGCAGGTGCGGCAGCCGCGCCGGCATCCACGAGGGCTCTTCAAGCGTGCCGTCGAAGTTCGGGTCCCAGTCGACCGTGCCGTGCGCCAGCTCACCCAGCAGCACTTCGGCGATCGGGGTCAGGCGCGATTCGGTGTAGCGCATCGCCGCGAACGACTTGGGGTCGTCGGACGAACCGAAGTTGCCTTGGCCTTCCACCAGCGGGTAGCGGTACGAGAACGGCTGCGCCATCAGCACCATCGCCTCGTAGCAGGCGCTGTCGCCGTGCGGATGGAACTTGCCGATGACGTCGCCGATCGTGCGCGCGGACTTCTTGGGCTTGGCCGTGGCGTTGAGCCCCAACTCGCTCATCGCGTAGATGATGCGGCGCTGCACGGGCTTGAGGCCGTCGCCGAGGAAGGGCAGGGCGCGGTCGAGCACCACGTACATCGAGTAGTCGAGGTAGGCGCGCTCGGCGTACTCGCGCAGCGGGATGGTCTCGAAGCCGTGGAAGGCGGGTCGTACGGGATCAGTCATGGACGGGCCGGTGCGGGCGGGGTGCCGTGGGGGCGACCCGCGCAGGTGGAGCGGGGGTTCGATTCTACGCACCGCCACGGGCCCCGCATCCCTTGACGGGACGGGCACGTATCTGGTCCCGACGCCACCGGACCGGACTGCCGTGACCCCACACCCCCCGACGCCCGCTTTGCCTGCCCGGCCGCGCCGTTCCGCGCGGCGGCGTACGCGTGGCGCCGCCGTTTGGCTACACTCGGCCCCGACCTCAAGGCGGGCCAGGACGGGAATGGGCGAGACACAGGCAGTGCAGGCGAGCACCACGACCGCGGAGCTGGCGACGGCGTTGATGGCGGTGGCCGGCGGTGATCGCGGCGCGTTCGAGCGGGTGTACGCCGCCACGTCCGCCAAGCTGTTCGGCGTGTGCCTGCGGGTCCTGCCGGACCGCGAGGAGGCCGAGGACGTCCTGCAGGAGGTCTACGCCACGGTCTGGCGCAAGGCCGGACAGTTCGATGCGAGGCGGGCCAGCCCGATCACGTGGCTGGCGATGATCGCCCGCAACAAGGCCATCGACCGCCTGCGGGCCTCGCCCGGGGCCGCGCGCACCGCGCCGATCGAGCTGGCCGAGACGCTGGCCGATCCCGATGCGTCGCCGGTGTCGGAAGCCGAGGCCGCTGTCGACCGCGCGCGGTTGGGGTACTGCCTGGACCAGCTGGAGACGCGGCGTCGCTCGCTGATCCGCACCGCGTTCTTCGAAGGCGCGACGTATGAGGAGCTGGCGCGTCGCATCGGCTCGCCCATCGGGTCGGTCAAGAGCTGGATCCGGCGCGGCCTCATGCAACTGCGCACGTGCCTGGAGCAATGAACATGCACGAGCGCGATTCCGAACCGTTCGACCAGGACCCGCCGGGCGACGACCTGCAGGCGGCCGAGTACGTGCTGGGCGTGCAGCCGGCCGACGAACGCCGGCGCAGCGAGGCACGCATCGCGGCCGAACCCGCGTTTGCCGATCTTGTCAGCGCCTGGGAGCAGCGGTTCGCCGCGCTGATCGCCGAGATCGCGCCGGTGCCGGTGCCCGCGCACCTGTGGCCGCGCATCCGCACCCGCCTGGGCTGGTTGGCGGTGGAGGGGGCGCGCGCGCCGCTGACGCAGCGCGTGTCGTTCTGGCGGGGTGCCACGGCCGCCGCACTGGCGACGGCTGCCGTGCTGGCGGTCGTCGCGGTGTTGCGTCCGATGCCGGCGCCTGCGCCGGTCGCGCCGCCGGTCGTGGTTGCGCCGGAGCCGGTGCAGCCGCCGGCCCAGCCCCCCGCCGAACAGCCCAAGCCGGTCGTCGTGCTCGCGCGTGACGACGGCCAGGCCGGTTGGCTGGCCGCCGTGGATGCCGGTGCGGGCGCGGTCACCATGACGCCCGTGCCGTCACCGGCCGATCCCGATGGCCGGGTCGGCGAGCTGTGGCTGATTCCCGCCGGTGGCGCGCCGCTGTCGCTGGGTTTCGTGTCCAACGAGCGGGCGCACACGGTGGATGTGCCCGACACGATGCGTGCGCACCTGGCGGTCGGTTCGACGCTGGCGATCACGCTGGAGCCTGAGGCCGGCATGCCGCACGCCGCGCCGAGCGGACCGGTGGTAGCGCAGGGCAGCATCCAGACGATCTGAAGTGGCGCGTCGTGCAAAGGAGGTGCGGTGCAAAAGGCGCTGCATCCGGATGAACAGCCGCCCCGTATGTGCAGGCATGGACTCGCCTGCCGCCCCACCAAGCCCCACCGTCGATGCCGATCGCGACGCCGCCGCCGCGCCACCGGATGCCCCGGCCGGCGCGCTCGCGCGCATCCGCCGCTGGTTCGACACCGCCTCTGAGGTCGCCGAGGGGCCGGGCGCCGACCGCGTCGACTGGCTCCGCGCCGTGCCTTTCGTGGCGCTGCACCTGGCGTGCGTGGCGGTGTTCTGGGTGGGCGTGTCGCCGGTGGCGGTCGCCGTGGCGGTGGCGCTGTACGCGGTGCGGATGTTCGCGCTGACCGGCTTCTACCACCGCTACTTCTCGCACCGCACCTTCCGCACCTCGCGCGCGATGCAGTTCGTGTTCGCGCTGATCGGCGCATCCAGCGTGCAACGCGGACCGCTGTGGTGGGCCGCGCACCACCGCAACCACCACCGCCACACCGAGACCGAGCACGACCCGCACTCGCCCACGGTCTACGGCTTCTGGCGCAGCCACGTGCTGTGGTTCCTGACCCCGCGCGGGTTCCGCACGCACTGGGAACGCATCCCGGACCTGGCCCGGTACCCCGAGCTGCGCTGGCTCGACCGCTACGACACGCTGGTGCCGGTGCTGCTGGCGGTTGCCTTGTACGGGCTGGGCGCGCTGCTGGAGTCGATTGCGCCGCAGCTGGGCACAACGGGCGGCCAGATGCTGGTGTGGGGGTTCTTCATCTCGACCGTGGTGCTGTTCCACGCCACCGTCACCATCAACTCGTTGGCCCATGTCTACGGCTCGCGCCGCTTCGACACCCGCGACGACAGCCGCAACAACCTGTGGCTGGCGCTGATCACCTTTGGCGAAGGCTGGCACAACAACCACCACTTCTTCCCCGGCACGGTGCGCCAGGGATTCCGCTGGTGGGAAATCGACCTCACCTGGTACGGCCTGCGCGCGATGTCGGCGCTGGGCCTGGTGCGCGACCTCAAGCCGATCCCGGACTGGGTGCTGGCCAAGGCGAGGGGCTGACCGGTGCGCATCGCCGTCATCGGCAGTGGCATCGCCGGCCTGGCGTCGGCGTGGCTGCTCTCGCGCCAGCACGACGTCACCCTGTTCGAAGCCGAGCCGCGGCTGGGCGGTCACACGCACACCCACGACATCGACCTGCATGGACGCCGGTACCGGGTGGACACCGGCTTCATCGTGTTCAACCCGGCGCACTATCCGCTGCTCGCACGGCTCTTCGCGGAACTTGGCGTGGCTTCGCAGCCGACGACCATGAGCTTCTCGGTCCGCAACGACGCCACCGGGCTGGAGTACAACGCCACCGACCTGGACGGCCTGTTCTGCCAGCGCCGCAACCTGGTGTCACCGCGCTTCTGGGGCATGCTGCTGGACCTGCGCCGGTTTTACCGCGACGCACCGGCGCTGCTGGACGAGGCGGGCCCCGGCCCGTCCCTGGGCGACTACCTGCGCCGGCACCGCTATGGCGCGGCGTTCCGCGACGAGCACCTGGTGCCGATGGCCTCGGCGCTGTGGTCGTCGTCCAGCGACGACATCCTGTCGTTCCCCGCGAAGTACCTGGTGCAGTTCATGGCCAACCACCAGATGCTGCAGGTCACCGGCCGGCCGCAATGGCGCGTCGTGACCGGCGGCTCGTCGCGCTACATCGAGGCGATGCAGGCGCACTGGCGGGTGCACGAGCGCATCGCCTGCCCGGTGCATGCGCTTCGCCGGGATGCCGACGGGGTGGAGGTGGAGTCGATCATCGGTCGCGAGCGCTTCGACCACGCCGTGCTGGCCTGCCACAGCGACCAGGCGCTGCACCTGCTGGCCGACGCCGACCCGCGCGAGCGCGACATCCTTGGCGCGATGCGCTACCAGGCCAACGACACCGTCCTGCATACCGATGCAAGGCTGCTGCCGCGCGACCGCAAGGCATGGGCCGCGTGGAACGCGCTGCTGCCGCGCGAGGGCCGCGATGCCTGCACCGTCAGCTACTGCATGAACCTGCTGCAGGGGCTGGACGCGCCCGAGCCGCTGGTGGTCACGCTCAACCGCACCGACGCCATCGACCCCAGCCGCGTGCTGCGCCGCATGGAGTACCACCACCCGCTGTACTCGCACGCCTCGGTGGCGGCGCAGGCACGCAAACCGGAGATCCAGGGCCGCCGGCGCACGTGGTTCGCAGGGGCCTACTGGGGCTGGGGCTTCCACGAGGACGGCATGCGCAGCGCCGTCGAGGTGGCGCGGGCGCTGGGCGTGGGCTGGGATGGCGCCGCGCCGGCCGACCCCGCCACCCGCGCCGCGCCCGAGCCGATGCCGGCATGACCGCGCCCACCGCCAGTGCCGTCTACGAAGGCCGGGTCCGCCACCGCCGGCATGCGCCGCGCGCGCACGCCTTCGAATACCGCATCGCGCAGCTGTACATCGACCTGGACGAGCTCGAGGGGCTGTTCGACCGCCGGCGGCTGTGGTCGGTCGGTCGCCGCAATGTCGGCGAGTTCCGCCGCGATGACTACCTCGGCCCGGTGGAGCTGCCGCTGGACGAGGCCGTGCGCCAGCGCGTGGAGGCCGCCACCGGCCGGCGCCCGGCCGGGCCCATCCGGCTGTTGACCCACCTGCGCACGTTCGGCTACGTCTTCAATCCGGTCAGCTTCTACTACTGCTTCCACGCCGACGGCATCCGCCTGGACTGCGTGGTGGCCGAGATCACCAACACGCCGTGGAAGGAGCGCCATGCGTACGTGCTGCCGGTCGACGCGGCCACGCCGCGCGGCCGCGCGTTCGAATGGCGCTTTCCAAAGACGTTCCATGTGTCCCCCTTCATGCCGATGGATCGCGGCTACGCGTGGCGCCTGACCGTGCCGGGCGATGCCCTGCACGTGCACATGGACGTGACGGCCGACGGGCGCGAGGAGTTCGACGCCACGCTGGTGCTGCAGCGACGGCCCCTGGACGCCCGCGCGCTGGCACGCGTGCTGTGGCGGTATCCGCTGATGACGCTGCAGGTCGTCGGCGCGATCCACTGGCACGCGCTGCGCCTGTGGTTGAAGGGCAACCCCGTGCACGACCACCCCCAACCCAGGAATACCCCATGACCGAACGTGTGAGCCCCGCCACGTCTTCTCCCGCTGCCCCGGGCGCACTCGATCGCCTGCTGCGCGGGCAGCTGCTGTCCCGCATGGCTGCGGTACGGGGCGGGCGCCTGGTGCTGGTCGATCCCATCGGTGAGGCGGTGCTGGGGGAGGCCGATGGCGACGGCGCGTTGCAGGTGCGCATCCACGTGCACGACCTGCGCTTCTACCGCGCGGTGGCGGCCAACGGCAGCGTGGGTGCGGGCGAGGCCTTCATCCACGGGTGGTGGCAGTGCGACGACGGCGGCGGCGCGGCGGGCGACGGGCTGGTCCGGCTGGTCCGGCTGCTGGTGCGCAACCGCGACCTGCCCGACTCCATGCCGTCGAGCAGGTCGCGGT
>CBIHLN010000017.1:0-42222 GCA_966210725.1 uncultured Lysobacter sp.
GAGCATTGCCTTCACACGGCAAGGGTCGCAGGTTCGATCCCTGCACCGCCCACCACGTTACAGACCAGGCCGGCGCAAGCCGGCCTTCGTCGTTTCAGGGAGCCCGCCATGCCCGTCGACCGCCCCGACCTGACCCTGTGGCACAACCCGCGCTGCTCCAAGTCGCGCGCCGCGCTTGAGCTGCTGACCGCGCGCGGCATCGCGCCCCGCGTCGTGCAGTACCTGGACACGCCGCCGTCGCCTGACGACCTTCGCACCGCCACTGCCGCGCTGGGCATCGCCCCACGCGACCTGCTGCGCACGGGCGAAAGCGAGTACGCGGCACTGGGCCTGGACGACCTGTCGCTGGACGACGACGCCATCATCGCGGCGATGCATGCGCACCCCAAGCTGATCGAACGACCGGTCCTGCTGCGCGATGACGGTCGCGCCGTGGTCGGGCGCCCTCCTGAACGCGTCCTCGAACTGCTGGTTTGACCCGGCCGCGCCTCGTGCACGGGCTCAGATCGACTTGCTCTCGCGCATCCGCCGTACCTGCTCGGGCGGGGCGAACGACGCGCTGTGCGCGCTGGCCCAGAATGAGCGGAACACCGCGTGGTCGGGCACCGAATCGCCGAGCAGCTCGCCCGGCTGCAAGAACCGGTAGAGCGCGGCCAGCGAGCGCACCTCGGTCGGGTTGACGCGGCGCAGGATGTGCTCCGGCCCGATCTCCCGCGGGTGTTGCAGTCCGGCAGCGCAGATCAGGTCGCGCAGCGCCAGCAGCGTGTTGTGGTGGTAGTTGCGCACGCGCGCGCCCTTGTCGGGCACGTCCAGCGCGCGCCAGCGCTTGGGGTCCTGGGTCGCCACGCCCGTCGGACAGGTGTCGGTATGGCAGCTGAGCGACTGGATGCAGCCCAGCGCGAACATGTACCCGCGCCCGGCGTTGCACCAGTCCGCGCCCATCGCCATGGTCCGCGCGATGTCGAACGCGCTGGTGATGCGCCCCGCCGCGCCCAGGTTGATGCGGTCACGCAGCTCCAGCCCGACCAGCGTGTTGTGCACCAGCATCAGCGCCTCGTGCATCGGCACGCCGACGTGGTCGATGAACTCCGCCGGCGACGCGCCGGTGCCACCTTCGGCCCCGTCGACGACGATGAAATCCGGGAGTTCACCGGTCTCGTGCATGGCCTTGGCGATGCCGAACCACTCCCATGGATGCCCGATCGCCAGCTTGAAGCCCACCGGCTTGCCGCCCGACAGTTCGCGCAGGCGCGACACGAACCGCAACAGACCACGTGGCGTGTCGAACGCCGAATGCCGCGCCGGCGAGACGCACTCCACCCACTCGGGCACGCCACGCGTCACGGCGATCTCGGGCGTGACCTTGGGCGCGGGCAGCACGCCGCCGTGGCCGGGCTTGGCGCCCTGCGACAGCTTGATCTCGATCATCTTCACCTGCGGGTCGGTGGCGTTGGCGGCGAAGCGTTCCTCGCTGAAGCCGCCGTCGTCGGCGCGGCAGCCGAAGTAGCCCGAGCCGATCTCCCACACCAGGTCGCCACCGTGCTCGCGGTGGTAGGGCGAAATCGAACCTTCGCCGGTGTCGTGGTAGAAGCCGCCCAGTTTCGCGCCCTTGTTCAATGCGCGGATGGCGTTGGCCGACAGCGAACCGAAGCTCATCGCGGAAATGTTGAACACGCTGGCCGAGTACGGCTGCGCGGTGCGCTCGCCGATGGTCACGCGGAAATCGTGGGTGTCGTGCGGTGTCGGCGCCATGGAGTGGTTGATCCACTCGTAGTCCACGCCGTACACGTCGTGCAGCGTGCCGAACGGACGGGTGTCGTTGACCGACTTGGCGCGCTGGTAGACGAGCGCCCGTTGCTGCCTGGAAAACGGGGTTTCGGCGGTGTCGGACTCGATGAAGTACTGCCGCATTTCCGGCCCGATCGACTCCAGGCCGTAGCGGAAATGTGCCAGCAACGGGTACACACGTCGCAACGTGCTGCGCGTCTGGAGTAGGTCCCACGTGCCGATCGCCGCCAAGCCGCCGAAGACGACAACCGCCCACATCCAACGCGGATCGAACAGCGTCAAGCCGATGGCCAGGATCGCCAGCGCCACGCTGGCGGCATAGGCGGCGTATCGCATCATGCGCGGTTGGATCCGGTTCCGGGGGTGAGATCAGCATACCGGCGCGGTGGCCGGGGTTGGTGCGACGTCACTCCGAGGGTCCAGCCGTCTCCGGTGCCGCGGCGCGCAACGCCCGGAGCATGCGTTGGCCGGCGCGCCCGTCGATGGGCATGATGCCGAGCTTCGCCTGCTCCAGCTTGATCGCCGCGCGCGATGCGCTGCCGATCATGCCGTCGACCTCGCCGATATCGTGGCCGCGCGCCAACAGCAGCGTTTGCACTTCGCGACGCTCGGCACGCGACAGTCCGGCGTCCGCGGTGGGCCACGCCGTCGCGAAGGCGCCGCCGCCCCTCAGCCGATCCGACAAATGGGCAATCGCCAGCGCGTAGCTCTCCGCGGCGTTGTAGCTGTAGATCGCGTCGAAATTCTTGAACACGAGGAACGAAGGGCCGGACACGCCGGCCGGCTGGAACAGTGCCGTGGGGGTGTCGCCCGCCAGCCCCATCGAGTCGCCGTCGACACGGGCAATACCGCGTTGCTGCCACTCCGAGAGCGGACGCCGGTGGGTGCGCCCCGACGGGCCATCGAAACCTGGTGGCAGCCGGACCTCGAACCCCCAGGGCTGCCCGGTACGCCAGCCTGAGCGCTTGAGGTAATGGGCCGTAGAGGCCAGCGCGTCCGGGATGCTGCCGACCAGGTCGCGGCGGCCATCGCCATCGAAATCCACGGCGATGCGCCGGTAGGTCGACGGCATGAACTGGGTGTGGCCGAACGCGCCGGCCCAGGAACCCACCAGGCGGTCGGCCGCGACGTCCCCGGACTGGATGATGCGCAGGGTGTCGATGAGTTCGCCGCGGAAGAACGACTGCCGCCGCCCCATGCACGACAGCGTAGTGAGCGAGGTCAGCAGCGGCCGCTTGCCGAACGTATTGCCGTAGTCGCTCTCCACGCCCCAGACGGCAACCACGGTTTCCGGATCGACGCCGTACTCGGCTTCGACGCGCGCAAGCACATCGGCATGTTCGGCCAGCATGCGTCGGCCGTCATCAACGCGCTCCTCGTCGACCAGCCCGGCCAGGTAGTCCCAGATCGGCGTGGTGAATTCCGGTTGCGCATCGAGCAGTTCGAGCAGCGATGGATCGGGTGTCACGGTGCGCACGTGCGCATCGAACACGCTGGACGAAATGCCTTCGCCGCGAGCCCTGGTGCCCAGCTCGTCCAGGCAGCCATCGAACGCGGGATCGGCGTGCACCGACGGACACGCGAACGCTGCCGCCAATGCGAGGACAAGCCGTTGGACACGGGCGTGGCGTGGGGAACGTGAGGGTTGGCGGCCGATCAAAGCGTCGGAATCGCGGCGGCGGGCGGTGCATGCGGGGGATGCGTTCATCGCATCACCTTATCGACCGATGCGCGGCGCACCACTCACGCAGCCTCAACGAAGCTGCATGTAGCGGCCGCGCATTTCCCTTGCGCCGACATTCAGTACGTCACCACGTCGACCGGCCGGCCGGCGCTGTCATGGGTGCGTTCGATCAGGGCACGCCGGCCGTGGGCCACTGCCTGACCGTGCGGTAGCACCAGAGTGCTTTCCGCATCGGACCGGTTGCGGTCGTCCGCCGGATTGGCGCCCGTGGTCGTCCGATCGCGTTCGACGATTCGCAAGCCCACGCCCATGGCCGTGTCGGCCTGCTCGGCGCGCACAGGTACCGCGACGGCAAGCGCCGACATAAGCACCGCGGACAGCTGAATGGTTCGACGCATAACGCGCCCTCCTGGCCGGTCCAACGCATCACGTCGGACACGCCGGCCCATGGATCCGCGAGGAGGCGGGGCGCCGGTTCCCGGGCCCGCAGAACGGGACCCGTCACGTCGACAGTGCGCCGGGTCGCGTCAAGACGACGAGACGTGGGGCGTGCATTCCGCGTGTCGAGCGCTCTCCTGAGGGGCGGCGTTCCAGGCGATTGCGCAGGGTCCGAGCCGCGCGACCCGGTCATGCCTTGCGGCGCCACGTCCTGGAAGTCACGGTGCGTTCCTAGCTTTCGCTGGATGGACGGCGGCTGGAGGCCGACCCCGGAACTCGCGGCGGACAGCCAGCGCAGGCGCCGTTGCGCCGGCATCAGGGGTTCGCCGGGCGCCCCATTCCGATGCGAGGACCTGAACCACCGGTGGTGCCCGGAGCCGGACTCGAACCGGCATACCCTTGCGGGTGGCGGATTTTAAGTCCGCTGCGTCTACCGATTTCGCCATCCGGGCCAAGCGGCGGGCGCTAGCTTACGACAGCCGTCAAGCGGCGACGGGTGCGGTCACGGCGTGACACCGGCCCGGCCGCGCGTGGCGTCAGCCGCCGGGTGGGCGCGCCGCGTCGCCTTCCTGAAGGTGCGGCTTGAACGGGATGTCCGGCGGCGGGCGCGCGGTGGCGGGCTGCTCGTTGAGGTTGGGGTCGGAGATGCCGCAACCGCCGCCCAGCGCGAGGAATGCGATGCCGCAGATGATCCGCTTGTTGGTGCCCGGGATCGGGATCGCCACTTCCTTGTAGCCCTTGCGCACCCACTCCTCCAGCAGCGTTTCGCTGGGACGCCAGTACTTGTCGAACACGGTCGGCTCATAATCGGTCGGCGGCCGCCGCAGCCAGGTGCCGGCGCGATCGAGGTCGGCGATCTCTTCGGTGATGGCACCGGGCGGCCGGTTGGGCGAGGCCGATCCCGTTGGCTCGGCCAGCCGCACGCGACCTTCGCTGTCGTAGAGGCCGGGCGGCTGGCCCGGACGCCCGCGCTGACCACCGGGCTGCGCTTCGCGGGCCGCGCCCAGGTCGTCGCCGCGTCGCGGCGAAGGCCAAGCGCCGGGTGCGGGGTCGGGTCGTGGCCCCTGCCCTGCGAGGGTCGAAGGCGTGCCCGTCGCGGCGCGCTCGGATGTCGACGAAGTCGACGACGGCGAAGAGGCGGGTGTCGTCGCCTGGCCGTTGCCCGCATCGGCGACGGTGTCGGCCGGCGGCGCGGGACGGGTGGGCATCGGGATACTGCGCTCCCGGACCTCGGGCGTGTCGCTGCGCATGCCAGGGGCCGACGGCGTAGGCACCGCCACCTGCGGCAACGCGCGCGGCCGGATCGGCGCGGGAATGTCGCGTTGGCCGACATCGGGCGTGCGCATCGGCAGGTCGGGCGAGGCCAGTTCCCCTACCGGCAATTCGCGCGGCGCCGGCATGCGCGCCTGCAGCGGCACGGGCACCTCGCGCACCGCGACCTCGGGCACCCGCGCGTCCAGTTCCGGCGACTGGAGGCTCGGTTGCGACGTGCGCCGGGTGGGCGGCAGCACGAACTCCACGGTCGGCGTATCCGGCACCACCTCGCTGACGGCAATCGGCTGGTCAGCCGGCGGTGATGGCGTCGGAACGTCACGCTGGGCCACGTCCGGCACGGGCACGTCGAGCAGCGGCACGGGCGGCGCCGCGACTTCGGCCATGCGCGGCGCGCGCGGCGGCGCCGGTTCGGTGGGGTCTGCAGGCGCGTCCGTGCTCTCCGCATTGGCCGGCGCATCCGTCGGGGCCTGCTCGGACGGCGCGGGCGCGTCGGTCGCGACCGAAGGCGCCTCGTCGCCCGACGGCCCGCCCACCTCGGCCGGTGTGCCCTCGCCCACATACTCGACCTGCACCACCAGTTCGCCGGCGGCCGGGGGCGCATCGAAGCGCGGCGGGGCGAACAGCAGCCACAGCATGAAGATCGCGAGCGCGATATGGACGATGGCCGAGCCGGCCGTCGCCACCCAGCGCAAGCCGCGCTGCTCGGGCTCGGGCGCCTGCCAGTGCTGGCGCCACACCGATGAAAACGCCTGCCAGCGAGTGAGCTCCGCCGCGCGCCGCGGCGGATGCGCCAGCGGCCGCGCCACCAGCACCCCGACCATCGCATCCGCTGTTGCGCCTGTTACACGTCCCGGCCGGAGCGCGGCTTCGGCCAGCCAGGCCTTCCATCCCGGCGGGAATTCACCCGGTGGGTGGCCGCGACGCTGCACCAGGCGCAGCCGCCGCTGCACCGCCTCGATCAGCTCGCTGGCGGAATACATCCGCCCCGGTCAGGCCGCGCTGTCGCGGCTGATGTAGGGCGCCGTTCCCGTGTCGTGATCGGTCGCGTCCCGCACCGCCGTCACGCCGGGCACTTTTTCCAGCAGGGTCTTCTCGATGCCCTGCTTCAGCGTGACGTCGGCCATCCCGCACCCGTGGCATCCGCCACCGAAGCGCAGCAGCACCACGCCATCGGCGGTCACTTCCTGCACGGCGACGTGGCCACGGTGCTGGGCGAGCTGCGGGTTGATCTCGTTGTCGACCACCCACCGCACACGCTCCACCAGTGATGCGCCCGCCTCCGGCTCGTGGCCCTTGATGCGCGGCGCACGGATTTGCAACTGACCGCCCGTGTCGCGGGTTTCGTAGTCGATTTCGGCACCGTCGAGCCACTTCACGCTGGCCGACTCCAACCACAGCGTGAAGCCTTCGCAGTCGATCGCCCACTCGTCGCCCGCCAGTTCGGCAGGCTCGGCGAACTCCAGGCGCACGTCCGCGCGCGGCGTGCCGGCATGGACGGCGGACAGCTTCACCCCCAGACCCGGCAGGGCCTCGCGGTCGAGCAGGCGGCGGAAGTGGGTTTGTGCGGATTCGGAAATCTGGATCATCCCGCTATTCTAACGGGGTCGGCGGCATGCTCTGGCGTCCGCTGCCTTGCGCCGCCGCCGTGGATGCGTGCGGTTCATCGTTCCGCAACCGAGGTGCCCCATGTCCGATCTCGTCCCCCTCGCCCAGGCCCACTGCGTGCCACGGCGCGGCAGCGAACACCGCCTGACCGAAGCACGCGTCCGCGAACTGATGCCGGAGGTGCCGGGTTGGGAGGTCACCGAGGGCGGTCACGCACTGAGCCGTACCTTCACCTTCGACGACTACCACCGGACGATGGCCTTCGTGAATGCACTGGCCTATGTCGCCCACCGCGAGGACCACCACCCCGACCTAGGCGTGCATTACGACCGCTGCGTGGTGCGGTATTCGACCCATGATGTCGGCGGCCTGAGCGAAAACGACTTCATCTGTGCGGCCAAGGCAGCCGCCCTCGCCGACTGACCCGTCCACTTCCGATGGAGGAGCGCCGCATGAAGCTTCGACTCACCCTGACCGCGTTGGCCTGCACGGCGCTCGCCGCCTGCGCGCCCGCGCCCGAAGGCCCGCCGGCCCAAGCGCCGACGGACCTGATGGCGGTCGACACCCCGCCCCCCGCCTACCCGGAGGCGCTGGCCTGCGACGACATCGGCGGTCAGACGGTGCTGACCGTGACGGTCGGCCCCGAAGGCCGGCCGACCAATGTGCGCGTGAAGCAAAGCAGCGGCCAGCCGGAGCTGGACGCGGCGGCTGTCGAAGGGGTGAAGGTCTGGCAGTTCCGCGCGGCCACGCGCGCCGGACAGGCCGTATCAACGGACATTCAGGTCCCGGTGACGTTCAAGCCGCCGACCATGCGGCCGGACCGCTGCTTCGCCCTGGACGAAGAGCGGCGCGACAGCACGCTTTGACTCAGCCCTGGAGGCGGTCGAGCACGTCGACCAGTTCCGGGACCAGCGGCGCGTTGAGCAGGTAGGGCGCACGACCGTCGTCCAGCGCGAATTCCAGCGTGGAGGCATGCAGGAACAGGCGCTTCAGCCCCACCTGCTCGCGCAGGCGCCGGTTGACCTCCGGATCGCCATATTTCGCGTCGCCGGCCACCGCATGCCCGATGGACTGTGCGTGCACGCGGATCTGGTGGGTGCGCCCGGTTTCGATCCGCACCTCGCACCAGGACTGGCCGCCCCGCCGTTCAAGCAGCCTGAAGTGGCTCAACGAAGCCTTGCCTGCCGGGCTGGCGTGATCCACGACCTGCACGTGGCGCTCGCCCCCCTGCCGCAGACCCACGTGCAGCGGGGCATCCACGCTCATCACGCCATCGGGCATGCGGCCTGTGACCAGGGCCAGATAGCGCTTGCGGATAGCGCCGCCGGTGCCGGACTCCTCCCGCATCAGCGCCTGCAGTTCCGTCAAAGCCGAACGCTTCTTGGCCACCAGCAGCAAACCGGACGTATCACGGTCCAGGCGGTGGACCAGTTCCAGCGACTGGTTGGGCCGCAGCGCCCGCAGGGTCTCGATCGCACCGAAGCTGATCCCGCTGCCGCCGTGGCTGGCCACGCCGGACGGCTTGTTGAGGGCGAGCAGCCGCGCGTCCTCGAAGACAATCGCCGCCTCCAGGGCGTCCAGGAAGCCTTTAGGAGGCGCGGCCGCATCGCCCGGCTCACTGAGACGCACCGGCGGGATTCGGACTTCATCGCCGCCGGCCAGCTTGCGCTCGGCCTTGGCACGTCCCCCGTTCACCCGGACCTGCCCTGACCGCACCAGCTTGTAGACAAGCGAGCGTGGCGCGCCTTTCAGCTGCCCGAGCAGGAAGTTGTCCAGGCGCTGGCCATCGCGGTCGTCGGGCACCCGTACGGTGCGGGCGCCGCCGCCGCGGGGGCCCGGGGTAGCTGAATCGGTCATTCGCAAAGGGTTATCTGATACACTCGCGACGCGAGATAAGGTTTTGATTTCGCAGGAAGTTGCCGGCTACGGCGCGTGCATGTCACGCCCCCGTTCCGGGAAGGGGCCGAAAGCCCCGTCCTGCGTTTCCGTACCGTGCCTGACCACTGCCCCGGGGGCAGCCATGTTAGCAGCGACGGTCCGGCGGAACCGACCCTCGTCCGGCGGGTCCAACCCGCCTGCGATGAACACCCCCGCGTGACGCCCCGGTGGCTGCCTTCTGGCGCCGGATGTGGCCCGCGGATTGCCCCGAGCGACGCCTGCGTCGCCGGCCCCCGAACCCGGTTTCAAGCAAAAACAAGAGAAGCGCTCCCGCGGTCCGCCGTGGTGTCGTAGCGCTGGAAGTTGAGGTCCAGTTGGCGCGTGCGGACGCAGTTGAATCCGCACCGCCCCACGGGTGGGAACGCCCCGGGGTGCAACCCGTGGCCCAGGCCGCGGGGTCCAGCCGACCGGACTTGAGTTCCCAGAGAGCGAAACGCCAGGGCGTTCCGCGCGGTAGAGCGCGCGAGGACGCAACAATGAAGCGTATGTTGATCAATGCGACGCAGGCCGAAGAGCTGCGCGTCGCGATCGTCGACGGCCAGAACCTGTACGACATCGATATCGAACAGCCGTCGAAGGAACAGAAGAAGTCCAATATCTACAAGGGCAAGATCACCCGTCTCGAGCCGTCGCTCGAAGCCGCGTTCGTCGAGTACGGTGCTGCCCGCCACGGCTTCCTGCCGTTGAAGGAAATCTCCCGCGACTACTTCCAGGCCGGGGTCGACCACAACAAGGCCGGTCTGAAGGAACTGCTGCGCGAGGGCCAGGAAGTGGTCGTGCAGGTCGACAAGGAAGAGCGCGGCAACAAGGGCGCCGCCCTGACCACGTTCATCTCGCTGGCCGGCCGCTACATGGTGCTGATGCCCAACTCCCCGACCGCCGGTGGCGTATCGCGCCGGATCGAGGGCGAGGACCGCGCCGAGCTGAAGAAGGCGATGGACGCGCTGACCATCCCCGACGACATGGGCGTGATCATCCGCACCGCCGGCGTCGGCCGCGATGCCGAAGAGCTGCAGTGGGACCTGGATTACCTGGTCAGCGTCTGGAAGGCCGTCACCGATGCCGCGCTGAGCAAGCCTTCGCCGTTCCTGATTTACCAGGAGTCACGCCTCATCATCCGCGCCCTGCGCGACTACATGCGCCCGGACATCGGCGAGATCCTGGTCGACACCGACGAGATGTACGCCGAGGCGCGCGAGTTCGTCGAGCAGGTCATGCCGCACAACATGCGCAAGCTCAAGCACTACACGGACGACACGCCGCTGTTCAACCGCTTCCAGATCGAGTCGCAGATCGAGAGCGCGTACGAGCGCGAAGTGCGCCTGCCGTCGGGTGGCGCGCTGGTGATCGACCAGACCGAGGCACTGACCGCGATCGACGTGAACTCCGCGCGCGCCACCAAGGGCAGCGACATCGAGGAGACCGCGTTCAACACCAACCTGGAGGCGGCCGAGGAGGTCGCGCGCCAGATGCGCCTGCGCGACCTGGGCGGCCTGGTGGTGATCGACTTCATCGACATGTCCTCCAACCGCCACCAGCGCGACGTGGAAAACCGGCTGCAGCAGGCGCTCAAGCAGGACCGCGCGCGCGTGCAGGTCGGCCGCATCTCGCGCTTCGGCCTGCTGGAAATGAGCCGCCAGCGCCTGCGACCGAGCCTGGGCGAGTCCAGCCAGATCGTCTGCCCGCGCTGCGAGGGCCACGGCCGCATGCGCAGCGTCGAGTCGCTGTCGCTGTCGATCCTGCGCCTGGCCGAAGAGCACGCCATGAAGGACAACACCGGCCAGGTGCTGGTGCAGGCCCCGATCGAGATCGCCACCTACCTGCTCAACGAGAAGCGCCGCGCACTGAGCGAGATCGAGCAGCGTCATGACGCGCCGATCGTGATCGTCGCCGACGACCAGCTGCAGACGCCGCACTTCGAGGTCACCCGTATCCGCGAGAACGAACTGGGCGAGGAAACCACCAAGCCCAGCTACCACCGCGGCACACCGCGCAAGCTGCCGACGCATGCGCTGACCAAGGCGCACCTCAACATCCCGGCCGCGCCGGCGGTGACCAACGTCAAACCGGCCCACCCCGCCCCGCTGCGCGAGCCCCGCGAAGTGCAGGCCGCGCCGGTCGCGCCCGCGCCGGCACCGGTCGTGGTCGCGCCCACGCATTCGGGCGGCGTGGTCGAGCGCATCCTGCGCTTCTTCCGCGGCCCCGCCGCAGCCACCGAGACCCGCGAGAAGCCGGCCCGCGAAGCACGCAGCGAAGAGCGTGGGGATCGCGGGAACGGCCAAAGACGGGACGGCCGCAACGGCAAGTCCGGCGCGCGCGATGGCCGCGATGGCCGTCGAAGCGAAGGCCGCGGCAACAAGCAGGCCGAAGCCGGAGGCAACCGCCAGCAGAAGCAGAAAGCGCAGCCGAAGAACGAGCCGAAGCAGGAGCCGCGCGAGCCCAAGCGCGAGGCGAAGCCGGACGGTCGACAGGAGCCGCGCCAGGGCCGCAAGGGCGGACGTGGCAAGTCCGAGGAGACGCCGGTCGACGTGAGCCGCACCGCGGCACATGCCCAGGAGGCACGCAGCGACACGACGCAATCGGAAGTTGCGGTGCCCGCAGCCGCGGCCGCCGCGGTGACCGTGACCACCCCGCACGACAGCGCGCCGGCGGCGGCTGACGACACCAGGGCGCAGACCGCCGCAGACGCGACGACCCAGCCGGGCGATGACACCGGTGCCGCTGGCGAAGGCACCGGACGCCGCCGTCGCGGCCGCCGTGGCGGCCGTCGTCGTCGTCGTGGAGGCGATGCTGCCAGCGGTGAGAACGGCCAGGACGGTACCGGCAACGACGTGCTGTCGGGCGACGAAGACGACCACGCCGCCATCGAAGAGCGCCCCACGGGTGACGCCCAGCGACCGCAGCCCGAGTTCGACTTCGAGGACGACGCGGCACCCGCCCCGACCCCTGCCCGTCGTCCGGCGCCGCAGGCACCCCGGGCTGCCGCAGCCGACACCGCAGCACCGGTAGCACCGGCCGCTGCCGCGGCGGCCGCAGTCGGTGGTCATGCCGATGCCGGCGACAACGTCGACACGTCGATGAAGCAGGACGCGCGGACGCCGGAGGCCCCGACCCCGTCCGCTGCCACGCAGCCGTTGACGGACACGCAGCCGCACGCCCCGGTCAGTTCGGACGTGTCCGAGCCGGCCGCCGTTGCTGCCCAGGCGCTGTCCACTTCACCGGCAGCGGCACCGTCGGACGCGCCTGAGGTGGAATCTGCACCGGCGTCCATCGCGAAGCCCGACGCGCCGCGTGCTGCCACCGCAGCCGCTGCCTCGGGTGCGGATGCGGATGCGGATGCGGTGCACGAGGACCGCGTGCCGGCCACTGCATCGCCCGGCGAGCGTGCGACGCCTACCCCGGATGCGCTGCCGCGTACAGGCGGCCTCTTCGACGCCCCGCACGCGGACACCCCGGCCGGGACGGACCCGGCGGCGGATGGCGAAGAAGCCGGTGCCGCCTCGCAGGTCCAGCCGGACGCGGAGACCGCGGCGGTCGAAGGCGAAACCGGAAAGCCGGAAGAGCGCCACGCCTGACCCGCGTCCGCACCGCGCACGAGAAGAGAGGGCCGCGCAATGCGGCCCTCTTTTTTTTCAGCAGAGTTCGCGCCATGGCCCGCAACGGGTCGCGCGCGCTACATCGAGTCGACCGACTCGACCAGCCCGTGGCGCCCGGCCAGGCGCGCGAGCGTGATCGCATCGCGTATGCGCAGCTTCTCGAACAGCCGCGCCTTATGCGTGTTGACGGTCTTGGCGCTCAGGCACAGCCGGCGAGCGATTTCCTCCTGGCGCAAGCCGCGAACCAGCAGCATCGCCACCTCGGTCTCCCGTGGCGATAGCGCATCGAACGGGTTGCCGTGGCCGTCGATGCTGTGGAGGGCGAGGTTCTGCGCCACCGCACTGGCCAGGTAGCGGCGCCCGAGATGCACCTCGCGCACCGCATTCACGAGCTCGGCGGCATCGCCCCCCTTGCCCACGTAGCCCGAGGCGCCGGCTTCCAGCAGGCGCCGTGGCATCGGCCCATCCTCCAGCACGGACACGATCACGACGCGGGTGGTCCGCCTGCCGCCGGTAATGCGCTCGGTCACTTCCAACCCGCTGATGCCGGGAAGGTTCAAGTCGCACAGCACCACGTCCGGCGCCAGTGCGCGGATCAACGGCAGTGCCTGCTCTCCGGTGTCGGCCTCGCCGACCACCTCGATATCGTCGGTCGACGACAGGATCATGGACATGCCGGCACGCACGAGCGCGTGGTCGTCCACGATGAAGACGCGAATGGTCATCCCTTTCCCCTTGGCGCCGTCCTGGCGCGGGCTGCAGGCTAAACGCCGGGGACCGGCGACGCAACCCGATGGATTCCGTCAGTGCCTCGACCGCACTTCATCGGTAGCGAACGCGGCGCGCCGCATACTCCGGCGATGGCTACCCTCAACCAGTTGCAAATGCGACTCGACATGCTGGAAAACCGCGTGCCCGGGATGGCACGCCGGTCGGTCGGCCACGACGCGTTCTGGTCCGCGTTCGAGCTCTACACCGACAACATCCTCATCGACGCCGCTGGCCACCGCGACTACGTGCGCAGCCGGCTGGATGCGATGAGGACGGTCGCGTCGACACACCTCGTAGCAGGCGCGTCCGCCCTGCAATGCATCGAGGCCGAGGTGCCGGATGTGCTGGAAGCGTTGACCCGGTGAACCGCAGGCGCGCCGCGCGAGCGGCGGGATGGCGGAGAGAGTGGGATTCGAACCCACGGAAGGTTTGACCCTTCGCCGGTTTTCAAGACCGGTGCCTTAAACCGCTCGGCCATCTCTCCGAAGCACTGTGTTCCGCCCGACCGCTGCCTTCAACCCGCGGCGTGATGCGCGTGGGATCTCATTTTGACACGGCGACCGTCGGCGCGGCACGGATTGGCGCGGGCATGGCGGCCTGCACGTAGGCATGCTGCTCGTGCTCGTGCTCGTTGCACGGCCCGCCCTTGATATCGCGGCACGACAGGCGCGCGGTTTCGACCAGACTTGGCACGCGCTCGGCCAGGAAGTCGATGAACACGCGCACCGCCGGGAGCATGCCGCGGCGTGAAGCGAACACGGCATGGAAGATGCCCTGCGGCAGGCGCCATTGCGGCAGCACCACCTCCAGCTCGCCGGCGCGCACGGCGTCGGAGCACACGGTTTCCGGCAGCAGCGTGATGCCCACGCCCTGTTTGGCGAGTGCCATCAGCATCGGGAAGTCGAAGCCCATCACGCGCGGCTTCAGGTCCACGCGTCGCACCTCGCCGTCCGGGCCGTGCAACTCCCAGCGCTGGCGCGCATCGTCCTCGCTCATGCTGAGCGTGACGTGGTCTTCCAGGTCGTCCGGGCCCGTTGGCCGGCCCTGCTTGCGCAGGTAGTCGGGGCTGGCGACCAGCAGTTCCTGCACCTGGCCGAAACTGCGCATGACCAGGCTGCCGTCATCGTCCAGCTTGGCGCGCACGCGCAACGCCACGTCGATGCCTTCGTTGATGATGTCGACGCGGCGGTTGCTGACCTGCAACTGCACGCGCACCTGCGGGTAGCGCGCGAGGAACTCCGGCAGCAACTGCGGCATCTGCTGTTGTGCCATGCCCACCGGCACGCTGACGCGGATCACGCCGCGCGGCTCGGCACTCAGCCGGTCGACCACCTCGCGCGCGGCCTGTGCCTCGGCCAGCATCGACTGCGCATGCCGGTACACGCTGTTGCCGACTTCGGTCACCGCGAAGCGGCGCGTGGACCGTTGCAGCAGGCGCACGCCCAGGTCGGTTTCCAGCTGGCTGATGCGACGGCTCAGGCGCGATTTGGGGATACCCAGCGCGCGCTCGGCGGCCGCGAAACCGGAGTGCTCGACCACCATGGCGAAGTAGTAGAGGTCGTTGAGGTCGTGCATGGCTAAGTTCCACTATCAGAACAGTGGATCGCATTTGAACAGGTTTATCCCACTGAGGCAACGGCCCAGATTGGATGGCACCGGCGGCGCGACCGCCACCTGACGGACCCCAGCCATGCACCTCCTCCATATCGACTCCAGCGCCCTGGGCGCGGCCTCCGTGACCCGTGAACTCTCGGCCGCGATCGTCGGCCGCTGGCGCGAGGCCCTGCCGGACCTGCGTGTCAGCTACCGCGACCTGGACCTCGACCCGGTTCCCCACCTCACGGGCCGCGGCCTGTCAGGGGCAGACGCGGACGAGGTCGCGGCGGCTTCGCGCGCGCTCGATGAATTTCTGGCCGCCGACGTCGTGGTGATCGGGGCGCCGATGTACAACTTTTCCGTGCCTTCGACACTCAAGGCCTGGATCGACCGCATTGCGGTGGCGGGCAAGACATTCCGCTATACCGCCGATGGCCCACAGGGGCTGGCGGGCGGCAAGCAGGTGATCATCGCCAGTGGCCGCGGCGGACTGCACAGCGGCGCGCCGAGCGACTTCCAGGAACCGTACCTGCGTCAGGTCTTCGGGTTCCTGGGCATCGACGACATCACGTTCGTACGCGCCGAGGGCGTGGCCTACTCGCCGGCGCATCGCGCGCAGGCATTGGCGGCGGCGCATGCGTCGATCCCGGTGCCGGTGCGCAAGGCAGCGTGACACCGGCAGGAGGCCCCGCGGCAGGAGCGACGTCCGTTGCGACCTCCGCGCCAGGCGGGAATCCTCGCACCCCGCGACTCACGTCGCCCCTGCAGAGGATGGACGGGCGTATCAGCCGACCCGCTCAACCCCGCCCATGTAGGGCCGCAGCGCGTCCGGCACGGTGATCGAGCCGTCGGCGTTCTGGTAGTTCTCCATCACCGCGATCAGCGCGCGGCCCACCGCGACGCCCGAGCCGTTGAGCGTGTGCACCAGCTCGGGCTTGCCGGTCTCCGGGTTGCGCCAGCGCGCCTGCATGCGGCGGGCCTGGAAGGTCTCGCAGTTCGAGCACGACGAGATCTCCCGGAACGTGTCCTGCGACGGCAGCCACACTTCCAGGTCATAGGTGCGGGCCGCCGAGAACCCCATGTCGCCGGTGCACAGCAGCACGCGGCGGTAAGGCAGCCCGAGCTTTTCCAGCACGACTTCGGCGCAGCGGGTCATGCGCTCGTGCTCATCAGCGCTTTCACCCGGCCGCGCCACCGACACCAGCTCGACCTTCTCGAACTGGTGCTGGCGGATCATGCCGCGGGTGTCGCGGCCATGGCTGCCGGCCTCGGCGCGGAAGCACATCGAATGCGCGGTCATGCGCAGCGGCAGCGCCGCGTCCTCGACGATGGTGTCGCGGACGATGTTGGTCAGCGGCACTTCGCTGGTGGGGATCAGGTAGCGCCGGCTCTCGCCCAGCTCTGTGGCGAACAGGTCGTCCTCGAACTTCGGCAGCTGGCCGGTGCCCTGCATGCTGTCGGCGTTGACGATGACGGGGACATTGGTTTCCTCGTAACCGTGCTCGCCGGTGTGCAGGTCGAGCATGAACTGCGCCAGCGCGCGGTGCAGCCGGGCGATGCCGCCGCGCAGCACGGTGAAGCGCGCGCCGCTGAGCTTGGCGGCGGTGTCGCCATCGAGCATGCCGTCGCGCGCGCCCAGCTCCACGTGGTCCTTGATCGGGAAATCGAACGTGCGCGGCGTGCCCCAGCGGTGCTGCTCGACGTTGTCGCTCTCATCCTTGCCATGCGGCACGTCGGCCTGCGGCAGGTTGGGCAGGCCCAGCGCGATGGCGTCGAGCTCGGCCCTGATCGCCTCCAAGCGCCCTTCGCTGGCCTTGAGCTCGTCACCCAGACCGGCGACTTCGGCCAGCAGCGGCGCCACGTCCTCACCCTTGGCCTTGGCCTGCCCGATGGCCTTGGAGCGCGCATTGCGGGTCGCCTGCAGCTCCTGCGTGCGCACCTGGATCTGCTTGCGCTCGACCTCCAGCGACTCCAGTTGCGCCGGGTCCAGGTCGAAGCCGCGCGACTGCTTCAGGCGTGCAGCGAGTTCGGCGGGGTTCTGGCGCAGCAGGGTGGGATCGAGCATGTCGGGGCCGGTGTCGCGTGATCGGGCCGGCGATTATCGCCCGCGGGCGCCCGCTTTGCCGACCCGTGCCAGAATGCCGGCCCCGTCGTCCGCCCAGGTGTCCGATGCCCCGACCCTCCTCCGATACGCCACGCCGCTCGTCCGCACTGGCCGCCTGGACGCCCGGACGCCGGGCCTGGGTGTGGGTGGTGGGCGCGTTCGCGGCCGGACTTCTGCTGTTCCTGCTGGTCCGTCCGGGCAACGAGGGCTCGCGGCCCGACGATGCGACACGGCCAACGGCCTCCAGCCCCGACTATGCGCCGCTGCCTGCACCCTTGCCGGCCGGCGAGTCGGAGGCCAGCGGCATGGACGATGAGCGTCGCCGCCCGCCGGAACCGGACGAGCGTCCGCAGTTGGTCGAAACCGCGCCGCCACCGCCGCCGGAACCGCCGCCGGCGCCCGTCGCGCCCACGACGCCCGCCGGCGTGCCGCTGGCATCGGGCACGCGCCCGGAACCCTTGGAGGGGCGCATGCCCCCGCCGTCCTATCCCGCCCAGGCGCTACGCCGCGGCGAGAGTGGCACGGTGGTGGTGCGCGCCGAGGTCGGTCCCGACGGCGTGCCCACGTCCGTGACCGTGGCCCGCAGCAGCGGTTCGCGCACCCTGGACCGTGCCGCGGTCGACGCGGTCAACCGCTGGCAGTTTCGCCCGGCGCAGCTCGAAGGCCGCCCCACGGTGGGCAGCGTGCTGGTGCCGATCGAATTCAAGCCGCAGCGCTAGGGGGACCTTCGGGAATGAGCTCTGGTGCGCACCAGTTCGAGCGATGGGAACGGCTCCGCGGCAAGGGCATGCTTCGCTTCGTTGTCGTGCAGGGCGCCCTCGCGTGGGGGCTCTCGACCGCGGCGATCTTCAGCCTGCTGATGTGGCGGTTCTCGGACATGGACATCTCCCGGGTGGTGACCCTTTCGATGGTGGCCTTTCCTCTCGGCGGACTGCTCTGGGGCGCTGCCATGTGGTGGATCGTCGAGTGGCGGTACCGCACGCATGACCCCGCCCGCGAACCTGACTGATCCGGATGGAGCGTTGCATGGCGCCACCGGCCCGCAACGCACGAATACCCGTGACCGCCACGCCGCCTCCTGCACTGCAACGAAAGCGGCCGGGCCGCGATGGCGAGGCTGTCGCATCGACGCGGGACATCCCCGTCGACTTCAGGCCGCCGGACTGGCCTCTGTCAGGCCGAACCCGGCACCAGCGGCAAGATCGACGAAGCCGGGAAACGACGTCGCCACGTTCGCCACGTCATTGATCGCGACCGGCGCATCGGCGAGCTGAGCCGCGACGGCGAAGCTCATCGCGATGCGGTGGTCGCCGCGGCTGTCGATGTGACCTCCCCGCAGGCGGCCGCCTTCGATCGCGGCGCCGTCGGGCGCCTCGTCCACCGACACACCGAGCGCCCGCAGGCCGTGTGCCATGGCGGCGATGCGGTCGGATTCCTTCACGCGCAGTTCCGCCGCGCCCCGCACCACGGTGCGTCCCCGCGCGGCCGCGGCGGCCACGAACAGCGCCGGGAACTCGTCGATCATGTCCGGCACCCACGCCTCCGGGACCTCGATCCCGTGGAGCGGTGCGTGGCGCACGAGCAGGTCGGCGACCGGCTCGCCGCCTGACGTACGCGGGTCGTGCTGGGTGATGTCGGCACCCATCGCACGCAGCACGTGCAGCAGGCCGATGCGGCGGGGATTCATTCCCACCGCCCGCAGGCGAAGCTCGGACCCGGGTACCACCGTCGCCGCAACGATGAAGAATGCCGCCGACGAAAAATCCGCGGGCACATGCACCTCGGTGGCGCGCAGGCGGTGTCCACCGTCGAGCGACGCATGGCCCGGCTCGAAGCGGACCGGCCAACCGAAGGCCGCCAGCATGCGCTCGGTGTAGTCGCGCGTCGGGTGCGGCTCGCGCACGGTCGTCCTGCCGCGCGCATACAGGCCCGCGAGCAGCAGTGCGGATTTGACCTGCGCACTGGCGACGGGGAGCGCGTAGTCGATCCCCTGCAACACTTGTCCGCCATGTACCTGAAGGGGTGGGCGACCGCCATCGCTGGCCTCGATCCGTGCACCCATGCGCTGCAGCGGCTCGATCACGCGCGCCATCGGACGCGCCGACAGCGACGCATCGCCGGCCAGTACGCTGTCGAATTCCTGTCCGGCCAGCACGCCTGCCAGCAGGCGCATCCCGGTACCGGCATTGCCACAGTCGATCGTTCCGGCACCGTGCAGGCCGTGCAGGCCGACGCCGTGCACGATGCGCTCGGCACCGGCCGGCGCCTCGATCCGCACGCCCATGCGCTCGAAGGCGCGTGCCGTAGCACGCGTGTCCTCGCCCTCCAGGAAGCCATGGACGCGCGTGGTGCCCTCGGCCAGCGCGCCCAGCATGACCGCGCGATGCGAGACCGACTTGTCACCGGGGACGCAGACTTCGCCTCGGAGCGGACCGCCCCGCATGGCCCGCCAGGCATGCGGGTCGGCCGCGCTCACGGCACCGCCCTGAGCGGCGTCGAACGCCCGCACGACGCGTTGGGCGCGCCCCGCTCACCCATGGCGCTGCTGGAAGTCGCGCATGAACGCGGCCAGTGCCTCCACGCCCGCTTCCGGCATCGCGTTGTAGATCGATGCGCGCATGCCGCCCAGCGCGCGATGGCCCTTGAGCGAGATCAACCCGGCGTCCTTCGCCTCGGCCAGAAACGCCTTGTCGAGCGCCTCGTCGCGCAGGAAGAACGGCACATTCATCCGCGAGCGCACCGCCGCCGCGACCTCGTTGCGGTAGAAGCCCCCGGACGCGTCGATCGTGCGGTACAGCAGCGCGGACTTGCGGGCGTTGCGCGCGGCGAATGCCTCCACGCCGCCCTCGGCCAGCATCCACTTGAACACCAGTCCCGCCAGGTACCAGTTCCAGGTCGGCGGCGTATTGAGCATCGACTCGCCCTTGACGTGGCTCCGGTAGTCGAAGATGTCCGCGCGCGGCTGGCCGGCGCGCTCCAGCAGGTCGCGGCGGACGATCACCACGCTCACGCCCACCGGGCCCAGGTTCTTCTGCGCACCGGCGTAGATGACGCCGAAGCGAGAGACGTCCAGCGGCTCGGACACGATGGACGAACTGAAATCCGCGAACAGCGGCACATCGCCCACGTCAGGGATGTCGCGGAACTCGACACCGTGGATGGTCTCGTTGGCGGTGACGTGCACGTAGGCGGCGCCCGGCGTCAGCTGCCAGTCGGCGCGCGGCGGGATGTCGCGGAAGCCGCCGGCTTCTCCGCTGGCGGCGATGTGGGCCTGCACGTAGGGCTTCACCTGCTTGAGCGCGGTCTTGCCCCAGTGGCCGGTCACCACGTGGTCGGCAACCTGCCCCGGCCCGGCGAAGTTGAGCGCCAGCAGCGCCTGCTGCGTCGTCGCACCGCCCTGCAGGAACAGGACCGCATAGTCTTCAGGGATCGACATCAGCGTCCGCAGGTCCGCCTCGGCTTCCGCCGCGACCTGCATGAACTCGGGGCCGCGGTGGCTGAGCTCGACGATCGACGCACCGACGCCGTGCCAGTCGAGCATTTCGGCCTGCGCCTGTTCCAGCACGGCCTGCGGGAGGGTGGCGGGACCGGCACTGAAGTTGAAGGCGCGCGACATGGAACGCTCCGGCAGGATTGGGGTCCCAGAGTATGCCGCAGCGCAGCACACCTGCCACCGGGCTGGAAGGAAGTCCGGGGCACGTGGCTTCGCCGCGCACGCCGGCCCGTGCATCCTTTTCACCGGCCCGCCCGTCTAATGCAGGACGCCCGCCGCTACTGCCCATTGCAACCCGGGAGACGCCCATGTCCTTGCGTGATGCCCTACGCATCCCCGCCTCCGAAATCACCGACGAGGCCGTTTACCGCGACCGGCGGCGATTGCTGGCGGCCATGGCGGCCGCGCCGGCGCTCGGCCTGGCCGGGTGCGCCGAGTCCGCCCCGCCCCCGCCCGCCTCCAATGTCCGCATCAGCCCCGAGCAGGCGCGCGCGGGCTTCGTGACCGACGAGGTCAAGACGAGCTTCCAGGACGCCACCACCTACAACAACTTCTACGAGTTCGGCACCGGCAAGTCCGACCCGTCCCGGGCTGCCAAGACGCTGCAGACCTCGCCGTGGTCGGTGGCGGTCGGCGGGGAATGCGGGAAGCCCGGCACCGTGTCGCTGGGTGACCTCGTGAAGGGCCTGGCGCCCACCGAACGGATCTACCGCCTACGCTGCGTGGAAGGCTGGTCGATGGTGATCCCGTGGCTGGGCGTGCCGCTGGCGGATGTCCTCAAGCGGTTCGCGCCCACCTCCAAGGCCAAGTTCGTGGCGTTCACCACGTTGGCCGACCGCGCGCAGATGCCGGGGCTCGCCTACCGCTCGATCAACTGGCCCTACCGCGAGGGCCTGCGCATCGACGAGGCGATGCACCCGCTGGCGTTCCTGGCCACCGGGCTGTATGGCAAGCCGTTGCCGCAGCAGAACGGTGCGCCACTGCGCCTGGTCGTGCCGTGGAAGTACGGCTTCAAGAGCATCAAGTCGATCGTCGCGATCGACTTCGTCGAAAAGCGCCCGCGCACCGCCTGGAACGACCTGCAACCGAGCGAGTACGGCTTCTTCGCCAACGTGAACCCAGACGTCGACCATCCGCGCTGGAGCCAGAAAACCGAGCGGCGCATCGCCGGGACCGGCAGCAAGCTGTTCGCCGACCGCATCCCCACGCGCCTGTTCAACGGCTACGCCGAGCAGGTGGCAGGCCTGTACGCAGGCATGGACCTGCGCCGGTGGTACTGATGCGGGCGGTGCGCTGATGGCGGGGCCCAAGCGGACGACGTCGGGGGCGATGCTGGCGGCCAAGGCGGTGGTGCATGCGCTGGCCCTGACCCCCGCGGCACTCCTCGCCTGGCAGATCCGGCAGGAATGGCTGACCGGCAGCGGCGGGCTCGGCGCCGATCCGGTTGCGGAAATCGAGCATCGGCTGGGCACGTGGGCGCTGCGGCTGCTGTTGATCACGCTGGCGGTCACGCCCCTGCGGCAGTGGACAGGCCAGCCGCAGCTGCTGCGCTTCCGACGGATGCTGGGGCTGTACGCCTTCTTCTACGCGACGCTGCACTTCGCCGCCTATCTCGTGCTCGACCTGCGCGGCTACTGGGCGCTGGTGTTCGAGGAGATCGTGAAACGGCCTTACATCACCGTCGGCTTCGCCGCCTGGCTGCTGCTGGTACCGCTGGCACTGACGTCCACGCAGGCCGCCATTCGCAAGCTGGGCCGGCGCTGGGGACAGCTGCACAAGCTGGTGTACGTCATTGCGGTGCTGGCCGTGCTGCATTTCTGGTGGATCGTGAAGTCCGACATCCGCGAGCCCCTGCTGTATGCCGCGATCCTTGCGGTGCTGCTGGGTTGGCGTGCCCTGCGTGCGTGGCAACGGCGGCGCACGGCGTCGGGATCGCCGGCGGCGACCAGCGCTCAGCGGGTGCCGTAGAGCAGCAGCAGGCTCAGGGCACCCGACAGCAGCAGCGCAGCCAGCAGCAGCCAAGGCAGCCGGCGGGCGGAATCACGCACGCGTTCGGGGGCTGCGGCCTGGGCCTGCAGGGGCATGTCGTCCGCCATGTCCTCCGACGGCCCGGCCCGTGCCGGCGCGCGCGGCGCCTCGATCACGAAGCGGCAGCCGTCGATCGTCAGCTGGTCCCCGGCCCGCAGCATGGCATGACGCACGGCGTGGCCGTTGACCTGGCTGCCCTGTTCCGAGCCCAGGTCACGCAGCACCGCCCCCCCCTCGCACGGCACCAGGCGCGCATGCCGTTCGGCCAGGGCCGGTTCGTCGATGCGCACCTCGCAGTCGCGCGCACGGCCAATGGTGACCGCCTCATCGATCGGGTGGCAGCGGCCGTGCAAAGGCCCGCCCACGCCACGAAGCGCGAGCCGGGTGTCACCCGCGGCGGCCTCGTCACGGTCGGGTGCGGGCTCGGGCGGTGCGCCGACCAGCACCAGTTCGATGCCTTCGACGAACACCGCGTCGCCCGGACGCAGCATGGCCATGCGCCGGACCGGACGGCCGTTGACGTGGACGCCGCGCACGCCTTCGGCGAGCTGCATCCAGATGCCACGCCGGTCGATGCAGAACTGCGCCAGCATCGGATGGCCGATGCCGACCAGCGACACATCGCCGCGGCTGTCGCGACCCACGGCATGCACGCCCGGTGTCAGCACCAGGTCGGAGAGGTCACGGTCGGGGCGTCGCAGTCGGAGGTCGTTCACGCCGGCGCAATCTAGCACGGGGTCGCGTCCTTGCAGCCGCGATGCGGGCTTGGAGCACCGCGCCCGCGGCCGCACAATGGCCGCCCCACTTCCGCGGACCGCCCCATGTCCAGCATCGACATCCGCCATGCCCACTCCCTCCCGCCCGCACAGGCCCGCCTGGCGGTACAGGAGGTGGCCGACAAGCTCGTGGAGCGCTTCGGCGTGACCTGCACGTGGCAGGGCGACATCCTCAATTTCAGTCGCAGCGGCGTCGACGGCCGCATCGCTCTGGCGCCGCAGGAGCTGCACGTCACCGCGCAACTGGGATTCCTTCTGAGCGCCATGAAGGGCCCGATCGAGAGCGAGATCCACCGCGTGCTCGGCGAGCGGTTCGGCTGACCGCACACGGGTCCGGCCCCAGGGCGATGTGCGCCGGTGGCCGCGCTGGTGTGAAAACTCTAGCCCGCGCTCCGATGGTGCGGTGACACCCTGCCCCGGAGGCCCCATGGCCACGCGACGCCCACGTACGACATCCGCACGCCGCCCCGCCGCGGGCTCCACCCGGGACACCGGGCGGCCCGCTTCACAGGCCGAACAGCTGTCCCGCTCGTTGAGCGAGTCGGCCGAGCAGATCTGGCTGGCCGGCATCGGCGCGTTCAACCGCGCGCAGGCCGAAGGCACCCGGCTGTTCGAGGGCCTTGTCAGGGAGGGCCTGGGCCTGGAGCAGCACGCACGTCGAGTGGCCGGGGTCCAAGCCGAATCGGTGCGACGCAATGTCGAAAGCACGGTCGAGAGTGCCCGTGAGCGCGCAACCGACACCTGGGACCGCCTGGAGAAAGGATTCGAAGAGCGCGTGCATCGCACCCTGGTCCGCTTGGGCGTGCCCGACCGCGACGATCTGGCGGCACTCAGCCGCCGTGTCGATGCGCTGACCGCCGAACTGCGCCGACACGCTGTCGATGCGCCCCCCGCCGCGGCCCGCAGTCGGCCCGCGACCCGGACCTCCGCCGCCCGGACCGCGTCGCGGACACCTGCTGCGAAACCGGGGGGCGGAAAGAAGGCCGCAAAGAAGGCGACAAAGAAGGCCGGCTCACCCGCACCCGCCAAGGCCGCCGCGCGCAAGGCCACCGGCGGCGCACCCCGGGCTCCCCGCGACTGACATGGGGGCCGGGGCGGCCGCGTGCCTGCGCAACTGGCTGGCGGCGCATCGGCGCGTGTTCGTCCTGACCGGTGCCGGCTGCAGCACCGCCTCGGGCATTCCCGACTACCGGGGTGCAGACGGCGCCTGGAAGCGGAGCGCGCCCATCACCTACCAGGCGTTCACCGGCGATGCCGCCATGCGCGCGCGCTACTGGGCGCGCAGCGTCGTGGGCTGGCCGATGGTGGACGGGGCGCGTCCCAACGCCGCGCACATCGCGATTGCCCAGGCGGGGCATGCCGGTCATGTCACCGCCCTGGTCACCCAGAATGTCGACGGGCTGCACCAGCGCGCCGGCAGCCGCGACGTGATCGACCTGCACGGCCGGATCGGCCAGGTGGTGTGCCTGCAGTGCCGCAGGACCATGCCGCGTGCCGCGCTCCAGGCCGAGCTGGTGGGCCTCAATCCCGGGTGGGGCGAGCGCATCGCCACTCGCGCGCCCGACGGCGATGCCGACGTGGCCGACGACGACATCGCGGACTTCCGGGTCGCGCCCTGCCGCTCCTGCGGCGGCATGCTCAAGCCCGATGTCGTGTTCTTCGGCGAGAACGTGCCGCGCGACCGCGTGGAGCGGGCGGCGGCGGCGCTGTCGGATGCCGATGCGATGCTGGTCGTGGGGTCCTCGTTGATGGTCTATTCGGGCTACCGCTTCGCTCGCGCGGCTCGCGAGGCCGGCAAACCGCTGGCCATCCTGACCCGCGGCGTCACGCGGGCCGATGCCCTGGCCACGCTCAAGGTGGACGCCGACTGCGCAGCGGTACTGGCGACGGCCTGGTAACCCGCGCCTGCCGCCTCAGGCGTGGGGCCCGGGCGCCGCGTCCTCGCCGGGCGCCGCCACCAGCAGGCGGTCGCGACCGGTGCTCTTGGCGCGGTACAGGGCCTCGTCGGCGCGCCGCAGCATGGACGACAGCGCCTCTCCCGGCAGGCGCTCGGCCACGCCGCCGCTGAGCGTGCATCCCAGCGCCTCCTGCGCAAGGGCGAAATCGGCTCGCACGCGCTCTGCGAAGCGCAGTGCCTCCTGCAGCGACGCCGTTCGCGCCAGCACCACGAACTCCTCCCCGCCCAGCCGCGCGGCCACGTAGCCCTTGCCTTGGCGGCTGCGGATGATGCGGCCCAACTCCGCCAGCGCATCGTCGCCGGCGTGGTGGCCGTGGGTGTCGTTGACCTGCTTGAAGTGGTCGATGTCCAGGAACACCAGGCATCCCGTGCGCCCGCGTGCCCGTCCGCCTGCACCGCTGTCCAGCGACTGCGCCGCCACGGCCTCCCAGCCGCTGCGGTTGAGCAGGCCGGTCAGCGGGTCGGTGCGTGCCTGCCACCACAGGTGCATGCTCTGCAGGTAGGCACGGGCGGCGAATTCCGACCGGTAACGCCGCAGCATCCAGCCGAACGCCAGCGTGGCGACGATGTACACCCAGTACATCGCCTCGCCGGCGGCCGGCGCGCCGTGCAGCTCCACCCGCACCAGGCTCAGCGCCAGCACGGTCGCCACGAACAGCACCATCGCCCGACGCCGCACCAGCAGCGCGAGCATCGCGATCGGCAGCATGTTGAACAGGCCGGTCCGGAATGCCAGCTGCGGGATCGAGCCGGGCAGCGGGATCGACAGGAACACGCCGAGCACCACCGTGTAGAGCAGCAGCAGGCCCAGCCGCACGTACCAGCGGGACTGATGCCACACCACCAGCGGCATGAACGCCAGGAGCACGCCGGCCACGATCGACGCGGCCGGCGGGTAACCGATGCCCCCGATCCAGCCGAGCACCTCGAGCACGCCCAGCAGGACCAGCAGCAGCGCGCCACCCAGCATCACGCTGGCCATCGCCGGCTGCGTCACCGAGACCTGGAGGTGCACCAGCTTGTCGCGATCGGCCGGTTCCAGCCGCGACCACGAGCTGCGGAACAGGGCCAGCATTGCACTGACCGGCGATCGGACGTCGCGCGCCCTCAACGGGTCGGCGACGGTGTCGTCGGTGCTCATGGGTACGAAGCGGTCATGCGGGCAGGAGCCGTGGTGGCGCGGGCAAAGGGGGCGATCATGGTCGTGTCGGCGTCAACGTCGCGTGCGCCGCTAGTGCAGCGGACCTGCACCCGATGCCACCCGGCGTCCCCCGATGAAATCGCTGAAGCGTTCGGGCGGCAGGGCCCGGGAAAACAGGAACCCCTGTGCCCGCCTCACCCCCAGTTGCAGCAGCGCCTCACGCTGGCGCTCGTCTTCCACGCCCTCGGCCACCACCTCCAGTCCAAGCCGCCGCGCCATGTGCACGACGGCCTCCAGGATGGCCTGGTCGAACGGGTCGTCAGGCAGCGCCCGTACGAACGACCGGTCGATCTTGATCGTGTCGATGGGCAGTGCCTTGAGGTAGGCGAGCGAGGAGTGCCCGGTGCCGAAATCGTCGATGGCCAGGCCGACGCCCAGGGCGCGCAACCGCGCCAGCGCTGCCGCGCCGCCGACGGTGTCCATGACCGCGGTCTCGGTGATCTCCAGGCACAACCGCTGCGGCGCGATCCGGCTGCGATGCAGTGCACCGGCCACCTGTTCGACCAGGCAGGCGTCGTCGAACTGGCGCGCGGACACGTTCACGCGGACGCGCAACGTGGCATCGGACCAGCGCGAGGCCAGCTGGCAGGCGCGCTCCAGCACCCAGCGGCCCACCGGGATGACCAGGTCGCTGGCTTCGATCACGTCGATGAACTCCGCTGCCGGCACCCAGGCGCCGTCGCGGTGCCAGCGCAGCAACGCTTCGGCCGACAGGCAGCGCCCCGTCTCCAGGTCGACCTCCGGTTGGAAGTGGACCTCGAAATCCTGTCGCGCAAAGGCCTGCCGCACCAGGTTCTCGCGCTCGGCGGACAGCCGCAGCGATGCCACGTGGCCGGTATCGAACAGGGCCAGGCGCGCGCCCTCGTGCCGCTGGGCGCGCCGGCTGGCGAGCTCGGCGTGGTGCAGCAGGGTTTCCGGCGACCACGCGTGCAGGTCGCGCGCGAACGCGATGCCCGCCGAGGCCCCGCACCGCATGCCCGGCTCGAATGCATCGCCGTCCTCGATCGCCGAGAGGCACCGCCGTGCCAGCGGCGCCAGTGCGGCCTCTTCCAGGCCGGCCCGCGGGATCAGCAGGAACGCGTCGTTGCCGATGCGACCGAGCTGGCCGTTGGCACCGGCGGCCCGGCGCAGGCGGTCGCTGGCGGTGCGCAGCATCGTCTCGACATCGCCGTCGCACGCGGCGAGATCGAGCTGCAGGTGGATGACCGACAGCGTCGACAACGCGCCCGGGGTGGTGGTGCCCAGCGTCTGCAGCCAGTCGACGACGCAGTACCGGTTGGGCAACCGCGTGGTCGGATCCTGTTCGGCGGTGACCTGCACGTCCGCATGCGCGGCGGTCCGGCGCTCGCGTTCGTGGATCAGGGCCAGGTGGTCGCCGATGCTGGCCGCGAAGGCACGCTCCGAAGGCGTCCAGGCGCGGGGCGCGCCCACCATCTCGTGGCAGACAACCCCGACCACGCCGTCGGCGGTGCGGATCGGTGCGTCCATGGTGGCGATGACGCCGTGCCGGCGCAGGTAGCGCCCCAGGCTGTTGTCGGCCTGCTGCGCGTCGCCCACGTCCTCGGCATGCACCACGCGCGATCCCAGCAGCGAGGTCACATACGGAGCGGCCAGGTCGAGGTGGTCGTCGGGTTCGGGCTCATGGCGCGCGCGGCGCCGGTCGAAGCCGTACACGCATCGCAGCACGCCGGCGGCTTCGTCCACACGCCACACGTTCACCCGGTCGACATCCAGTGCCGACGCGGCGGTTTCCGACACCACCCGCAGCACGTGCCGATGGCAGTCCGGCGCGCGGCCGATGGCGTGCGCCAGCCCCACCAGCGCCTGCTCGAAGCCTGCTTCCCGCGATGCGTTGCCCATGAACCCCGCTGCCTGTCGAGAGCACACCCGGGGACGCTGGACTGGATGGCGTGAAACGGGCGCGAACCGCCGCGCCCCGCCCACCCACCGGCCACACATTCCCTTGTGGGCGGTAACGGCCGCCTGTGCGCCGGCTTTAGCCGCGCCTGCGCGTCCTCGCGTGCCTGCGTGATGCACAGGCGACGCGGCAGCGCCCGTGCGCTCAGCGCAGCAGCAGCACCGGCACCTGGCACGTGCGCAACAGGGTGGTCGTGGTGCTGCCGACGATCAGCTGGCGGATGCGGGAATGGCCGTACGCGCCCATCACCAGCAGGTCGATGCCCTCTTCGCGGACGGCATCGGCGATGGCGCTGTCGGGCTGGCCATCGCGCAGTGAGGCCGCCACCTCGAACCCGGCTCCCGCGAGCACGTCGTTTGCCCAGTGCAGCTGCGAACGCGGCGTCTCCCCGTCCTCGCCGACCATGAGGACGCGGATCTCGAGCCCCCGGAACAGCGGGCTGGCGGCGATCATCCCGATGCCTTTGCGGGTGGTCGCGCTGCCGTCGAAGGCCACCAACACGCGCCTGATCGGCCGGAACGCGCGGGACACCACCAGCAGTGGCCGGTGCACGGCGCGCACGACGCGCTCCAGGTGGCCGCCGAGGTGGCCCTTGGCAAAGTCGGCGTGCTCGCCGCGCTTGCCGAGTACGAACAGGCGAACGCCCGGCTCCTGCTCGGTCAGGGTGTCGACCAGGCCGCCGTGGCGCTGCCGGGCCTCGGCGTCGGCGACCCCCAGGTCGGCCGCAAACCCCTCGGCCTCCTTCAGCAGCAGGCGGCCCTGCGCCTGCGCCAGCGCGCTGCGGCGTTCGTCCAGCTGCGCCAGCTCGCCGAGCAGACGCTCCTGCTCGCCCAGTTCAAGGCTGCCGCTGTAGTCGGCCAGCGGCGCCGTCTCCGGGTGGCGGTCCAGGACATGCAACAGTTCCAGCGGCGCACCCAGCCGCGCCGCGGCCCAGCCCGCATGGCGGGCGACGCTTTCGGTATAGGTCGAGCGGTCGATGGCGGCCAGTACGCGGCCTTCGGTATGGATCAGTGGCGGGGTCATGGCGCGCTCCTCAGTGGCCCGACAGGCGTTCGATGGCATCGGGCTTGTCGTGCACGCCCAGCCGGTCCACCAGCGTCGCGCTGGCCTCGTTCATGCCGATCAACTCGACTTCGGTGCCCTCGCGGCGGAACTTGAGCACCACCTTGTCCAGCGCGCCCACGGCACTCAAGTCCCAGAAGTGCGCGCGGCTGACGTCGATGCGCACCCGTTGCAGCACATCCTTGAAGTCGAACCCGGCGACAAACGTCTCCGCAGACGCGAAGAACACCTGCCCGGTCACCGTGTAATGGCGGGCAGTGCCGTCCTCGGCCGACACCGACCCCACGTGCAGCACGCGGCCGACCTTGCGCGCGAAGAACAGCGTCGACAGCAGCACGCCCGTCAGCACGCCCTTAGCCAGGTCGTGCGTCAGCACGGTGACGACGACGGTCGCGATCATCACCACGCTGGACGACGTCGGGTGCGTCTTCAGGTCGCGCACCGACGCCCAGCTGAAGGTACCGATCGACACCATGATCATCACCGCCACCAGCGCCGCCATCGGGATCTGCTTCACCCACGGGCCGGCGAACACCACCAGCAACAACAGCACCACGCCCGCGACCAGCGTCGACAGGCGCCCGCGGCCGCCGGATTTCACGTTGATCACCGACTGGCCGATCATCGCGCAGCCGGCCATGCCGCCCAGCAGGCCCGCGGCGATGTTGGCCACGCCCTGCCCGGTCGACTCGCGGTTCTTGTCGCTGGGCGTGTCGGTGAGGTCGTCGACGATCTGCGCGGTCAGCAGCGACTCCAGCAGGCCGACGATCGCCAGCGTGATCGACACCGGCAGGATGATCTGCAGCGTCTCCAGGGTCAGTGGCACGTCCGGCAGCAGGAACACCGGCAGGCTGTCGGGCAGCGCGCCCATGTCGCCAACGGTGCGGATGTCCAGCTTCAGGGCGATGACGACCAGCGTGAGCAGGACGATCGCCACCAGCGGCGACGGCACCGCGCGGGTGATGCGCGGGAACAGGTAGATGATCGCCAGGCCGGCCGCGGTCATGGCGTAGACCGTCCAGGGCACATCGATCAGTTCCGGCAGCTGCGCCATGAAGATCAGGATAGCCAGCGCATTGACGAACCCGGTGATCACCGAGCGCG
The DNA here is from genome assembly GCA_966210725.1 of uncultured Lysobacter sp. Taxonomy (GTDB): domain Bacteria; phylum Pseudomonadota; class Gammaproteobacteria; order Xanthomonadales; family Xanthomonadaceae; genus Lysobacter_C. The sequence goes on from CBIHLN010000017.1 coordinate 30,335, forward strand.
AAACGAACCGCATCAGCTGCGCCAGCCTGAAGAAGCCTGCGGCGATCTGCAGCGCACCCGTCAGCAGCGTGGCGGCCAGCAGGTACTGCAGGCCGTGGTCGCGCACCAGCGTGACCATCACCAGCGCCATGGCGCCCGTGGCCGCGGAAATCATGCCGGGGCGGCCACCGGCGAAGGCAATGACCACCGCGATGCAGAACGAGGCGTAGAGGCCCACCTTCGGGTCGACGCCGGCGATGATGGAAAAGGCGATGGCCTCGGGGATGAGCGCGAGAGCCACGACGAGGCCGGCGAGCAGGTCGCCACGAACGTTGCCGAGCCAGTCACGGCGCAGACGGGTAAGCGTATTCAAGAGACGGTATCCACAATGATGCGAGAGCGCCGGCGTGACCGGCGGCACGGGCCGCGTCCGCGATGGCGGACGGCACGGCAACGGCATCAGGCGCTAGGGCGGCGTGGACACGGGAATGGCGACTCGCTGGAGGACGCGCCGGGCGACTTCGACGGCGCTGCAGAGCGCCGCATTCTACACACGCCCGCCGGATCCCCTACCCGCGCAGCACCGTCAGTTGTCCCTGCACGCAGATCGCGACGGCCTCGCCGGTGCGTGGCGCGATCAGTGCGCCGCCGGTGAAGGCCGAGAACGCCGGCAGCATGGTGAGCCCCGGCCGCAGCCAGAACACGGGCCAGCGCCGGCGCATGCCGGGCAGCGACACGCACGGGTGCAGGTGGCCGCACAGCACGTGCAGCGACGGGTGCTCCTCGGGTGCATGGCGGAACGCGAACGGCCCCTCGTCGATCGCCTCGCCCAGCAGATCGATGCCGAGGTCGGCCCGGGCCAGCGCGCGGTCGTGGTTGCCGACCAGCGCCGCCACCTGCAACCCGGCGTGCCGCTCGCGCCATTGCCGCCACGTGCGCTGCCACGCCGTGTCGTTGGCGGGGCCGTGCAGCACGTCGCCGAGCATCCACAGCTCGCGTGCGCCGCTGGCCTCCATCAGCCGCTCCAGGCGCGACAGGTCGTCCGACGTACCGCCCGCCGGCAGGCTGATGCCCGCCCGGCGGAACACGTCGCCCTTGCCGAGGTGCAGGTCGGCGATCATCAGCCGCTGCCGCGCGGGCCAGTACAGCGCGCGGTCGCCCAGCAGGCGCATGGGCTGCCCGGCAATGATGAGATCGAGCACGCTCGCGCCGGCCGCTTCAGGCGCCATGGCGCTGCTCCAGTTGCTGCGCGGCGCGGGCCACGCGCGTGCTCCAGTCCTCGGTGCTGAGCTGGCCGCGCAGGCTTTCGGCCCACAGCGGGAACGACAGCGGCGTCAGGCTGCGCGGCGCGCGCAGGTCGACCGGCAGCCCGGACAGCGCGTCGAGTGCCTCGCGCAGCCGACGCACCTCCAATTGGCTGGAGAACACTTCGCGCTCGGCCTGCTCCAGCAGCAGGTGGCCCGGGTCGTGCTGGCGAAGTACATCGAACAGCAGGCCGCTGGAGGCCTGCAACTGCCGCATCGAACGTGGCGTACGCCCGGGCAGCGACGGCGGCAGCAGCCCGGCGATGCGCGCGACCTCGCGGAACTGGCGTCGCGCCAGCTCGCCCAGGTTGAGGCTCTCGCGCAGGTCGTCCTCCAGCCCGTCAGGCGTGAGCATGGCCTGCAGTTCCAGCTCGTCCAGCATGTCCTCGCCGGCCGGCGACAGCGCCAACCCGTAGTCGTTGAATGCCAAGCTGAAGGTGTTTCGACGCAGCCGACCCCAACGCAGCGCCAGCAGTGCGGCCAGGCCCTCGTGCACCAGCCGGCCGGCGAACGGAAACAGGAACAGGTGGCGCCCGTCGCGACGGCGCGCCGTTTCCACCAGCAGACGGCCGGGGACGGGGAGCGACGAAAGCTCGGACTGCAGCGCCAGCAGCGGCCGCATCGCGCGCATCTCGGGGCTGGCGTCCGGGTCGGCCAGCACCGCCTGCACCTCGTGGGCGAGTTCCGACGACAACGGCATCCGCCCGCCTGCCCACTTCGGTACGCGGCCGTCGTTGCTCGTGGCGCGCCGCACGTACGCCGTCATGTTCTCCAGCCGCACCAGCACCAGACTGCGTCCGGCGAACTGGAAGCGATCGCCCGGCCGCAGTCGCGCGATGAAGCTCTCCTCCACCGACCCCAGCCCGCCGCCCTTGAGGTACTTCACCGACACCGAACCGTCGCTGGTGATGGTGCCGATCGACAGGCGGTGCCGGAACGCGACGCGTCGGTCCTCCACCCGGTAGAGACCGTCGTCGTCGCGCACCACGCGCCGGAAATCCGGGTAGTGCTCGAGCGCCCGACCGCCCTGCACGATGAAGTCGAGGACGGCCTGCCACGCCGCCTCGTCGAGGCCGGCGAACGCGTGCGTGCCGCGTACTTCGGCCAGGAGTGCATCGCGGTCGAACCCGCCACCGAGCGCCAGCGTCACGCAGTGCTGGGCGAGCACGTCCAGGCTCAGGCGCGGCGGCGGGCGTGCTTCGATCTCACCGCGCGCCACGACGCGACGGGCGGCCGCGTACTCGACCAGCTCCAGCGCATGCGATGGCACGCAGACGATCTCGCCGGACTCGCCGGGCCGGTGGCGCGCGCGCCCGGCGCGCTGCAGCATCCGCGCCGCGCCCTTGGGGCTGCCGACCTGCAGCACCTGGTCGACCGCCGGGAAGTCGACGCCCAGGTCAAGGCTCGAAGTCGCCACCACGCAGCGGACGCTGCCGTCGCGCAGGCCGGCTTCCGCCGCGGCGCGCAGCTTGGGGTCGAGCGACCCGTGGTGCAGGGCCAACGTATCCAGCGGCTCGGGCCACACCGCCGACAACGCCTGGTGCCACAGCTCGGCCTGCGCGCGGGTGTTGGTGAACAGCAGGCTGGTGCGCTGCGTGAACAGCTGGTCGACCACGCGCGACAACTGCGACAACCCCAGGTGGCCGGCCCACGGGAAGCGCGTTCCCGGGGGCGGGATCAGCGTGTGCAGGGTCATCGGCCGCGGCCGCACGCCCGCGACCAGTGGCGCGTCGGGCCGGTGCGGCAGCAGCACGTCGCGCGCCTCCTCCAGGTTGCCCAGCGTCGCCGACAGGCCCCAGATGCGCAGCGTGGGCGCCAGTGCACGCAACCGCGCCAACGCCAGTTGCAGCAGCACGCCGCGCTTGTTGCCCAGCAGCTCGTGCCACTCGTCGACGATGACGCACTGCAGCCCGCCAAAGTGCGCGGCGGTGTCGGGGTAGGACAGCAGCAGCGACAGCGATTCGGGCGTGGTGACCAGCACGTCCAGCCGCCCCGCGCGCGCGAGGCGACGGTCGCGCGCCGACGCGTCCCCGGTGCGCAGGCCGACCTGCCAGTCCAGACCCAGGGCGTCGATCGGCTCGCGCAGCGCCCGCAGCGTGTCCGCCGCCAACGCCCGCAACGGCGTGACCCACAGCACCTTCAGCGAGGCGTCCGGCGACACCCGGCGTCGTTTCGATGCAGCCGACTGCGCGCCGGGCCCACGCGCCGGCGCTGACGCCAGCGCCTCGATCAACGGCCCACCGAACGCGGCCAGCGTTTTGCCGCTTCCGGTCGGCGTGTGCAGCAACCCGGAGCCACCGTCGAGATACAGCCCCCACATCCGGCGCTGGAACGGTAAGGGCTTCCAGCCCCGCTCCGCAAACCAGTCGCCAAGGCGCTTGCGTGCCGCCGTCAGCGCGCGTCCCGAGGGCGCGCCATCACGTGCGGCCGTCATCGCGCCAGCGCCTTCAGCGTGTCCAGCCGGTCGGCCTCCGCGGCCGGTTTGTCATGGCGCCAGCGCAGGATCCGCGGGAAGCGCACCGCAATGCCCGACTTGTGCCGCGTGGACCGGTTCACCGCCTCGAAGCCCAGCTCGAACACGTGCACCGCCTGCACCGAGCGCACCGGGCCGAAGCGCTCGAGCGTGTTCCGGCGGATCCAGTGGTCGAGCTTCGCGATCTCCTTGTCGTCCAGCCCCGAGTACGCCTTGGCGACCGGCACCAGCGCATCGCCGTCCCACAGCCCGAAGGTGTAGTCGGTGTACAGGTTGCTGCGCCGGCCGTGGCCCGCCTGCGCGTAGATCAGCACGGCATCGATGGTCAGCGGATCGACCTTCCACTTCCACCAGTCGCCACGGCGCCGCCCCGACTGGTAGGTGGAATCGGCGCGCTTGAGCATCAGCCCCTCCACCCCACGTTCGCGCGCGGCGTCGCGCAGCTGCGCGGCCTCGTCCCACCCGCCCGCCTCCACCTGCGGCGACAGCGCGATGTGTGGATCGGCGTGCACCGCGAGCACCTCGGCCAGGCGGGCCCGGCGCTCCAGCAGCGGCCGCTCGCGCCAGTCGTCGCCGGCGTGTTCGAGCAGGTCGTAGGCCAGCACCCGGACCGGGGTGGACGCCAGCGTCTTCGGTCCCGGCTTGCGGCGCTGGATGCGCGTCTGCAACGCGGTGAACGGCTGCGGCTGGTCGCCCTCGCCGTGCCAGGCCAGCAGTTCGCCGTCGATCACGCAGTCGTCCGGCAGCGTGGCGGCGGCCGCCTCGATCTCGGGAAAACGACCGTCCAGGCGCTCCTCGCCGCGCGACCAAAGCGCGACCTCGCCCTCTCGACGGATCAGCTGCAGGCGGATGCCGTCCCACTTCCACTCCAGCAGCCAGTCGTCGATCGCGCCGAGGGCCGCGGCCTCCTGCTCCAACGGCGAGGCTAGGAAAAACGGGTACGGCTGCTGGCGGTCGCCGGGCAGTTCGTCGGGTGAAAGCAGCTGCGTGAGGAATCCCGGCGACGGCCGCCATTCGCCCAGCATGCGCTGCGCGATGCGGGCGATGTCGATGCCCGACATCTCGGCCAGCGCCTGCTGCACGGTCCGCTGGGACACGCCGATGCGCAGCGCGCCGGTCAACAGCTTGTTGAACGCCAGGCGCTCGTCGAACCCCAACACCCTCCAGCCCGACAGCACCGCCTCGCGCCGGGCATCGGGCGTGCCGCCGGCCACGGGCAGCAACGTGTTTTCGATCCAGTCGTGCAGGGGGCGGTCGTCCTGTTCCGTCGGGTCGTCCAGCAGCAGCGTCGCGGTTTCGGCCAGATCGCCGACGTGGTGGTAGCTGTCCTCCACCAGCCACGCCGGGTGGCCGCTGGCCTCCACGATCCACTGCCGCAGTTCGCCGCTGCCGGCAATGCGTCGCAGCTTGCCGCCCGACAGCAGCCACAGCGCCCAGGCGGCGTCTTCCGGCGGCGCGTCGCGGAAATAGGCGACCAGCGCCGCGCGCTTGTCGAGCGTGCCGGTGGCTTCGCCGAGTTCCCGGTAGAGCGCGGCGAACCGCTTCACGACTCGTCCCCGTAATCGGTGCGGAACGCTTGGGCGGCAATGCCGTCCTCGTTGAGCGCGCGGATGATGGCGTCGGTGTTGCCATGGGTGGCGATCACCCGCCGCGCGCCGGTCTCTCGGATGGTCCGCATCAGGGCGGGCCAGTCGGCGTGGTCCGACACCTGGAAGCCGCGGTCGTAGTTGCGGCGCCGCCGGTTGCCGCGGATGCGCATCCAGCCCGACGCGAAGCCGACCTGCGATTTGCGGAAGCGTTTCATCCACGGGCTGCCGGCCGCCGAGGGCGGCGCCAGTACGAGACGGCCGGCGAACTCGCTGCCCTTGTCGGCGTCCGCCACCGGGTGCGTGGGCAACATGTCGATGCCGGCCTGGCGATACACCTCCACGCCCGTGGCCACCGCGCCGTGCAGCCAGGCCGGCTGGTCGGTCACGCGGCCCAGTTCGGCCAGCAGCCGCTGCGCCTTGCCCAGCGCGTAGCACAGCAGCACCGCCGCCTCCCCGCGTGCGCCGCACTGGTCGCGCCAGGCCACGATCTCGCGCGCGACCTCCGTGGTATCAGGCCACCGGTAGACCGGCAGCCCGAACGTGGCCTCGGTGATGAACACGTCGCAGGGCACCACCTCGAACGGCGCGCACGTGGGGTCGGGCTGGCGCTTGTAGTCGCCCGAGGCCACCCAGACCTGGCCGCCTGCCTCGATCCGCACCTGGGCCGACCCCAGCACGTGGCCGGCCGGGTGCAGCGACACGCGCGCGTCGCCCAGCTGGAATGGCTCGCCGTAGTCGTGCAGGTGGTAGGCCTGCTCGCCCAGCCGCCACTGCAGGATGGGCAGCCCGGCACGGGTGGAGTGGTAGGTGCCCATGCCGCCGCGCGCGTGGTCGCCGTGGCCGTGGGTGATCACCGCGCGCGCCACCGGGCGCCACGGATCGATGTAGAAGTCGCCGGCGGGGCAGTAAAGCCCTTCGCGTCGCAGTACGACCAGGTCGCTACCGGTGTCGTTGTCGGCCATCGGCGCACGGTACGCAGCGCGGTGTCAGCGGCCCGCAAAGGCGGTGTCCTCACCGCGGTCCAACGCGCCGCGTTGCAGCCTGTGCGCCCTGCCCAACCCTGCACGCCATGGACCTCAAGAGCGGCTATCCCTTCTGGGCGATCAAGAACGGCCTGATGCATGCCTTCCCCCGGCTGGAGGCCGACCTGCGCTGCGATGTCGCCATCATCGGCGGCGGCATCACCGCGGCGTTGATCGCCGACGAGCTGGCCGGGCACGGGCACGAGGTGGCGGTCCTGGAGCAGCGCGACATCGGCTGGGGAAGCTCGGCCGCCAGCACCGCCCTGCTCCAGTACGAGATCGATACCCACCTGGTGGACCTGGCGCGACAGTACGGCGAGGACGATGCCGTCATGGCCTACCTCGCGTGCGCCGAGGCCATCCCGATGCTGCGTGACATCGCGCGCGAACTGCGGGACGTGGACTTCGGCTTGATGGACAGCCTGTACTACGCCAGCAAGCGGCGGCACGTGGCCACGCTCCAGGACGAACTGGAGATGCGCCGCCGCCACGGACTGGACGTGGAATGGCTGGACGCCGATGCCCTGCGCGAGGACTACGACATCGACGCGCCTGGCGCGATTCTCAGCCACCTGGCCGCGCGACTGGACCCGTATCGCATGGCCTACCGGCTGATGGCGCGCCTCCAGCGCGGCGGTACCGGCGTGTACGACCGCACCCGCGTCGACCGGATCGAAGCCAAGCAACGCAGCGTCACGCTGCACACCGGCGACGGAGCAACCGTCCGCGCCGCGCACGTGGTGGTCGCGGCGGGCTATGCCTCCCAGCACTGGCTCAAGCCGCGCGTGGCGCGCAACCGCAGCAGCTACGCCTTCATCACCGATCCGGTCGACCCCGAGTGGCTCCGGGCGCTGGCCGGGACGATGGTGTGGGAGTCCGCGCGCCCGTACCTTTACCTGCGCAGCACCGGCGACGGCCGGCTGCTGGTCGGCGGCGAGGACGACAGCGTCGATGTTCCCAAGCGCCGCGACGGGCGCGTCGACAAGAAGGCGCGGACCCTGGTGAAGCGCGTCGCCAAGGCTTTCCCCGGCATGGAGCTGACGCCGGCGTTCGCATGGGCGGGCACGTTCGCCGAGACCGACGACGGCCTGCCGTTCTTCGGCCCCCATCCGCAGCACGGCAACCGCGTGCACTTCGCCATGGCCTATGGCGGCAACGGCATCACCTACTCCATGATCGGGGCCGGCCTGCTGCGCGCCGGGATCGAACGCCGGGCGCACCCGCTGCAGGCCCTGTTCGGGTTCGAACGGCTGGCGCGCTGACGGCGCGACACGACAACACAGGCAACGCACATGGAATGGATGGCACAACTCTGGGTGGTGGCCGGCGTCGGCTATGCGATGGCGCTGGGCGGAGTCATCGGCTTCGAGCGCGAGCTCAAGGACCGGCCCGCCGGCTTCCGCACCCACATGCTCGTCGCCGGTGCCGCCGCCCTCCTCGTCGGGATGGAGCGCCTGGTGCTGGACGCGCACCGGGGCATTGGCGACCTGCTCCAGGTGGATCCCTTGCGCCTGGTCGAGGCGGTGGTCGCCGGCGTCGCATTCATCGGCGCGGGCACGATCTTCGCCCGACGGGGCACCGGCACCATCGCCGGCATCACAACCGCCGCATCGCTGCTGATGGTCGCGGTGATCGGTGTCGCGGTGGGCTTCGGCTTGCACGTCGCCGCGCTGGCAACGACCGCCCTCACGATGATCGTGCTGACACTGCTGAGGGCGCTTGAACACAAGCTGGGCCACAAGAGCCGCGACGACTGACGGCCGGCTGCCGCGCGCCGGTCGCACCACGCGTCGTACGCGAGCGCACACATATGCGCGTGCAAACAAAGCAGGCCGCCCGGAGGCGGCCTGTGTCGTCATGCAGAGCTGGCCGGGAGATTACGAGCGCAGCGGCACCAGCGTGATTTCGACGCGGCGGTTCGCAGCGCGACCGGCTTCGTTGTCATTGCTCGCGATGGGGCGGCTCTCGCCGGCACCGACGGTGATCATGCGGTCACGCATGACGCCCTTGCCGTTGAGGTAACCGGCCACGGTCGCGGCGCGGCGCTCGGACAGGCCCTGGTTGTACTGGTCAGTGCCCTGACTGTCAGTATGGCCGGCCACCTCGACGATGGTCTGGTTGTACTCGTTGAGGGTCGCGGCCACGTTGTCCAGCACCGGGTAGAACTGCGGCTGCAGGCTGGCCTGGTCGAAGCCGAAGGTGATGTTGCTGGGCATGTTCAACGTGATGTTGTCGCCCTGGCGGACCACCTCGACGCCGGTCCCTTCCATGCGTTCGCGCAGTGCGCGCTCCTGGCGGTCCTGGTAGTTGCCGATGGCGCCGCCGGCCAGACCGCCGACACCTGCGCCGACCAGCGCGCGCTGACGACGCTCGGTGGCGTCGTCGCCGCTGAGCAGGCCCGCTACCGCGCCGACCGCGGCGCCGATCAGGGCACCTCGCTGCGTGCGGTTGACGTCCTGCTCCTGCGAGGGGTACTGCTGCGGCTGGCCACCGTAGTAGCCGCCGCCGGTGGTGGCACAACCGGCCAGGGCGGTGGCCATCGCGGCAGCAGCGAGGGCGAGCTTGGTCTGGTTCTTCATAGGTGAGGTCCTTTGTGTGCTGTGGGCCTGAATGCGACGCACACCTTAGGGGCCGCTTCGTCTTTGAGGGGTGACGGCACCGGCACGCGTTCAGCGTTCGGCGGGGTACTGGAGCCCGGCCCCCTCACACCCCTCAGCCGTCGGCCGGCACGCGCTCGCGCTGTCGCCGGTAGGCCTCCAGCGCCGCGTCGCGGCCCTTGGCCAGATCCACGATCGGATGGGGCGGATAGCCCGGCGCGCAGTCACGCAGCAGCTCGGGGGTGCGCCAGGGCGCGACGCGCGCGGGCACGGGCAGCGCGGCCAGCTCCGGCACCCAGCGCGCGATGTATGTCCCGTCCGGGTCGAACTTCTCCGCCTGCGTCACCGGGTTGAAAACGCGGAAGTACGGCGCCGCGTCGGCGCCCGTGCCTGCGACCCACTGCCAGCCCAGGGTGTTGCTGGCCAGGTCGGCGTCGACCAGCGTGTCCCAGAACCACCGCGCGCCGTGGCGCCAGTGCACGCGCATGTGTTTGGTCAGGTAGCTGCCGACGATCATCCGCACGCGGTTGTGCATCCACCCCGTGGCCCACAGTTCGCGCAGGCCGGCATCGACGATGGGCACCCCGGTGCGGCCCGCGTGCCAGGCGTCCAGGTCGGCGCGCGACGGCGGGGTCCAGTCGAATCCGTCGAAGCGGGGGTTGAAGTTGGACGATGGCGTCTCGGGAAAATGGTGCAGCAGGTGATGGGCGAACTCGCGCCACCCCAGCTCCTTGATCGCGGTGTCGACATGCGCGGCCGTGGCCGCGCGCCGGGCCTGCTCCAGGGCATGCGCCACCCGCCATGGCGCGATCTCGCCGAAGTGCAGGTGCGGCGACAGGCGCGACGTGCCGATCCGGTCGGGTCGGTCCCGGTCGGCCGCGTAGGCGTGGAGCGCGCCTTCGACGAAGGCCTCCAGCGCGCCCTCCGCGCCGGCTTCGCCCGGCTGCCAGTGCGTCCAGAAGGCGCGGTCCCACTCCGGTGCAGGACGCAGCTTCAGCGCGTTCAGCGCGACGCCGCCCGGGCCGGCTTCGCTCGCCGACAGCGAGGCGGGGGCCGGCTCGCAGTCGGGAACGCGCCACTGCGCCAGCGCCGCTTTCCAGAACGGCGTGAATACCCGGAACGGCGTGCCCTGCTTGGTCGACAGCGTCCACGGCTCGAACAGCAACGCGCTGTTGAAACTTTCCACGTGGAGCCCCTGCTGGCGGAGCGCCTTCTTGATCCGGGTGTCGCGCTGCTCGAGCGCGGGCTCGTACCGGCGGTTCCAGAACACCGCCTCCGCGCCGGTGGCGGCGATCAGCGTCCGCAGCGTGTCCAGGCTCGGTCCGACGAAGAGCCGCAGGCGGCTGCCGCGGGCCTTCAGCGCAGCCGCCAGTGCGTCCAGTGAGCGGTGCAACCACGCATTGGACGCGGCGCCCGGTGCCCAGTCGCCGTGCTCGGCCGGCGCGTGGATGTAGACGGGGATGGGCGTGTACCCGCCGTCGATGGCCGCCTGCAGAGCCGGGTTGTCGGCCAGCCTCAGGTCGTTGCGAAACCAGACCAGTGCGGTGGCCATGTCGACAGGCGGAATCAGCTGCCAGCGAACAGCGGCCGGTACTCGCTGGCCACGTATGGCAGCAGCACCGACGACGAGACCTGCACGCTCTGCGTACCGTCCGAGTACGGCCCCACCTGGTACGGCGGGAACACGAACCGCAGCCCGCTCAACATGCCGTCGGGACGGGCGACGGGCTCGAACTGCGCGAAATTGTCAGCGGCCGCCTCCGTGCCCTCGTCGATCATCCCGCCAGCCGTGCGCACCACTTCGGCACGCTGCTCGGGCGGCAGCTTGTCGGCATCGATGCGCTGCGACAGCGCGGTATGCAACTGCTCACGCACATGCGCCGACACCGCGGCCCAACCCTCCGGCGTGGGGATCAGGTCCTGGGCGCGCAGCATCCGCTGCTGTTGCGGCAGCCACACGAAGCGCGCCAGCAGCGGCGCCGCATGTGCGCCGCCGGTGTACATGCTGCCGTCGGCGGCGACCGCAACCAGCGTGGGCGAGTCGAGCACCTCGGTGAAGGACAGCGACAGGTCATACAGCCCCGCGCCCGGCTCGTCGCCCCGCTGCTCCACGGCGTCCATCAATTCGGCACGGGCGCCGTCGGCGTAGCGCTTGAGCTCGGCGGCCAGCCCCGGATAGCGCTCCACCCCTGCGGGGTAGCTGATGCCGACGATGTAGTCGGAGGTGGTTTCGACCACATCCTCCAGTTCCACCGGTTCGCTGGCGGCGACGGGCTGGGCCGCGGTCGGCGGCGGCGCGGCACTGGCCGCAGGGTCCGCGGCGTCGGGCTCGCGTGTGCAGGCCGCCAGGGCGAGCGTAAGGGCCAGCACGGCCGGCAGGGTCCAGGTTGCGGAGCGGGTCATCGACTGCAATTCCTTGTGGCTGTCGGGGACGATAGGGGCGGCGATGTGACGCGGCGATCTACGCGCGGCGCGCTGCCGGCGCCGCGTGGATCCCGTCGCGTGCGGATCAGGAGACGCGGTTCACCAGTCGGTGCGGCCAGGCAGCAGGCGCTGCAACTCGGCATCGGTCAGGTTGCGCCACTGGCCGGTCTTGAGGTGCGCCAGCTTGACGTTGCCGATCCGCACGCGGACCAGGCGCTTGACCCGGTGCCCGAAGTGCTGGGCCATCAGGCGGATCTGCCGGTTGAGCCCCTGCACCAGCACGATGCGGAAGCCGAACTTGCCCAGCCGACCGGTCTTGCACGGCAGCGTCATCTGCCCGTGCACCGGCACGCCGCGCGCCATGCCGCGCAGGAACTCGTCGGTCACGGCATGGTTGAGCCCGACCAGGTATTCCTTCTCCAGCTTGTTCTCGGCACGCAGGATGTCGTTGACGATGTCGCCGTTGCTGGTCAGCAGGATCAGGCCTTCGGAATCCTTGT
>CBIHLN010000018.1:0-39796 GCA_966210725.1 uncultured Lysobacter sp.
AGCGGGGCCGCCGCGTCGATCCGGAACGCGCCGCTTCGCGTCCGCCGCAGCGCCAGGAGTCGGCGCCGCGCCGTGAAGCGCCGCCGGCCAAGTCCAACGACTTCGCCGACGACTTCGCGGACGACGATATTCCGTTCTGATCCGAAAACGCGAAAGGCCGTGCGCAAGGCGTGGTCTTGAGCTCGAACCCGCCACTGGAACCGGAGCAGTCGAGTGCCAACGTGGTTCGTGACCGGCGGCGCCGGGTTCATCGGCGGCAATTTCGTCCTTGATGCCGTCCGGCGCGGCATCAACGTGGTGAACTTCGATGCCCTGACGTATGCAGGCAACCTCGACACGCTGCAGCCGCTCCAGCGCGACACCCGCCATATCTTCATTCATGGCGATATAGGTAATGCGGTGCTGGTCTCGCGCATCCTGGCCGAGCACCGGCCAGATGCCGTCATCAACTTCGCCGCCGAAAGCCACGTCGATCGCTCGATCGACGGGCCGGCAACGTTCGTGCAGACCAATGTGGTGGGTACGCTGTCGCTTCTGGAGCAGGTGCGCGACTACTGGCGCGCGCTGGACGGCGATGCGGCATCGGACTTTCGGTTCCTGCACGTATCAACCGATGAGGTCTACGGCAGCCTGGGTGATACCGGCACGTTCACCGAAGCGACGCCGTTTGCGCCCAATTCACCTTACTCGGCCTCCAAGGCCGCGTCCGACCATCTGGTCCGCGCGTTCCACCACACCTACGGTTTGCCGGTCCTCACGACCCATTGCTCCAACAACTATGGGCCGTACCAGTTCCCGGAGAAGTTGATCCCGCTGGTGATTGCCAAGGCGTTGGCGGGCGAGCCATTGCCCGTTTACGGCGACGGCAGGAATGTCCGCGACTGGCTGTTCGTCGAAGACCACTGTGCCGCTATCCGGCGCGTGCTCGAGTCCGGCGAGGTGGGCGAGACCTATAACGTCGGTGGCGACGCCGAACGAAAGAACATCGAGGTCGTCCGTACGCTGTGCGCCCTGCTGGACGAACGCCGGCCTCTGGCGAACGGGCACAGGCGCGAGTCGCTTATCACCTTCGTCAAGGACCGTCCCGGTCACGACCGTCGGTATGCGATTGATGCGTCCAAGCTGAAGCGCTCGCTGGGCTGGGCGCCCGCGGTCACGTTCGAAGAAGGCATGGCGCGCACGGTCGACTGGTACCTCGGCAACCAGACGTGGGTAAACCGGGTGCTGGACGGCAGTTACCGGCTCGAGCGCATCGGCCAGGCCTGAGGAGACAGTCCACATGGGTCGCAAGGGCATCATCCTGGCCGGAGGTACCGGCACACGGCTTTATCCCGTCACCCAAGCCATCAGCAAACAGCTGCTGCCGGTGTACGACAAGCCGATGATCTACTACCCGCTCAGCGTGCTGATGATGGCGGGCATCCGCGAGGTCCTGATCATCAACACCCCTCACGAGCAGGCGCTCTTCCAGGGGCTGCTGGGCAACGGCTCGCAGTGGGGCATGCGCATCGAGTACGCCGTGCAGCCCAGTCCCGACGGCCTGGCGCAGGCTTATCTGATCGGGCGCGAGTTCGTGGCCGGCGAGCCCAGTTGCCTGGTGCTGGGCGACAACATTTTCCACGGCCCCGGGCTGACGGCGATGCTCAAGCGCGCCGATGCCCGCGATACCGGTGCGACGGTATTCGGCTATTGGGTGAGTGACCCCGAGCGTTATGGCGTCGCCGATTTCGATCGGGACGGCAAGGTCATCGACCTGGAGGAAAAGCCCGCCAAGCCCAAGTCCAACTACGCCGTCACGGGCCTGTACTTCTACGACGGCCGTGCCAGTGACTTCGCTTCCAGGTTGAAGCCGTCGCGGCGGGGTGAGTTGGAGATCACCGACCTGAACCGGATGTACCTCGAAGAGGGGTCACTGCATCTTGAGCAGCTCGGGCGTGGCTATGCGTGGCTCGATACCGGGACGCACCAATCCCTGCTGGAAGCCAGCAACTACATCGAGACGATCGAGGCGCGACAGGGCCTTCGTGTCTGCTGTCCTGAAGAGATCGCCTGGAATAACGGCTGGATCAGCGATCAGGACCTGGAAGCCCTGGCGCAACCGCTGAAGAAGAACGGCTACGGCCAGTACCTGCTGGGTCTGGCAGAGCGGGGCTTCGTGCCATGAAGGTGATGGAAACCCGTCTGCCCGGGTGCGTGGTCATCGAGCCGCGTGTGTTCGGCGACGACCGTGGGTCGTTCTTCGAGTCTTTCAACCTCGACCGGTTCGCCGAACACGGACTGTCCCCACGGTTCGTGCAGGGCAACGTCTCCTCGTCGCAGCGCGGTGTCCTGCGTGGCCTGCACTACCAGTGGCCCAACCCCCAGGGCAAGTACGTGTCCGTCGTGGAGGGTGAAGTCTGGGACGTGGCGGTGGACATCCGGCGCGGATCGCCGACGTACGGCCAGTGGGCGGCCGTGGTGTTGAGCGCGGAAAACCGGCGGCATTTCTGGATACCCGAAGGGTTCGCGCATGGCTTCGTGGCGCTGAGTGAACGCGCCGTATTCACCTATCTCTGCACTGCGACGTACGACGCATCCGCGGACGCGAACATCCGCTGGGACGACCCGCAGCTGGCCATCGATTGGCCTGTCAGCGAACCCTTGCTGTCGCCGAAGGATTCGGCCGCGCCGCTGCTGGCGTCCATCGAACCCGAGCGGTTGCCGGTCTACCAGCCGTGAGGATCCTGCTGCTCGGTGCGAATGGGCAGGTTGGCACCGAACTCCGGCGCAGCCTGCTTGACCTGGGCGAGGTCATCGCCGCCACCCGGTCCGGCCAGCTGGAAGCGGGTGCCGCCTGCGAGGCCGTCGACCTGTCAGATGTCGCGTCGATCCCGGGCGCCGTCAATCGCATCGGGCCCGACCTGGTGGTCAATGCGGCGGCCTACACGGCGGTGGATCGTGCAGAGTCCGAGCAGGAACTGGCCTACCGCATAAATGCAGAGGCACCGGGCGCGCTCGCAGATGCCTGCCGCAGTCTCGGGATTTCGCTGATCCACTACTCGACCGACTACGTGTTCGATGGGCAGGGCAGCCGCCCCTATCGCGAAGACGACCCGACCGACCCGCAGAACGTCTATGGGGCCAGCAAGCTGGCCGGAGAGCAGGCGATCAGAGCCAGCGGCGCCGAGCACCTCATCCTGCGCACGGCATGGGTCTACGGTCTGCACGGCCACAACTTCCTGCGCACGATGCTGCGACTGAGTGCGCAACGCAATGTGCTGGACGTGGTCGATGACCAGTGGGGCTGTCCAACGCCTTCCTGGCTCATCGCTGAAGTGACGGCCAGCATTCTCCAGCTCGGCACATTCAGGACGAGACTTGTCCATCTTGTCGCATCAGGTGAAACGACCTGGCATGGCTTTTCAAAGGCGATTTTCGATGATGTAGGCACGATGGGACTTCTCGGGCCTACTCCTTGCATACGCCCGGTGTCTTCTTCGCACTATCCAGCGCGTCTTCGACGTCCGGACTACTCGGTGCTCGACACAGCACATATTCGGGCCACGTATGGGATTGAGCTACCTCACTGGCGCCAAGCGCTGTCGAGCACGCTTGACGGCATGGCCTCGCACGCATCGTCCTAGACCACCCGATCCCACGCTTTGCCGCCCGGCACGCGGCCGCCTACCATCGGGGTTTGTCCCGATCCCGGAGCGTCGATGAACCTGCGCCACGCCGTCCTGCCACTGCTGGTGGCCACCTTCCTGTCGTCCGCGCCGCTGGCCGTGGATGCGGCCGAGCGGGGCCTGCAGGGCCGCGACCTGGCCACCATGGACCGTTACTCGTCCCCGACGCTGTCGCCCGACGGCCGCCATCTCGTGTTTGCCAAGCGCGTCGTGGATTTCAAGGCGGACACCTCCAGCACGAGCCTGTGGATCGAAGACCTGTTCGCGCGCGATGCCGCGCCGCCACGCCGCCTGACGCCCGAAGGCTGGAGCGTCAACTCGCCGTCCTTCTCGCCCGACGGCAAGCACGTCTATTTCCTCAGCGCCAAGACAGGCCGCTCGCAACTGCACGCGATCCCCGTGGCGGGCGGCGAACCGCGCCCACTGACCGACGTGCCCGTCGACATCGGCACCTATCACGTCTCGCCCTCGGGTGACCGCGTGGCTTTCAGTGCGGATACGTTCCTCGACTGCGGCAGCGACCTGGCCTGCACCCGCACGCGGCTGGACGAGACCGGCAAGCGCAAGGCCAGCGGCGTCGTGTATGACGCGCTCTTCATCCGCCACTGGGACACCTGGGGCGATGGCCGCCGCAACCAGCTGTTCGTGGCGCCTCTGGGCGACACGCCGGCCACGCGTGCCGTGGCGGTCAGCGGCACGCTGGAGGGCGACGTGCCCTCCAAGCCCTTCGGTGGTGGCGCCGACTACACCTGGGCGCCGGACGGGCAGTCACTGGTGGCCAGCCTGCGCGTGGCCGGGCGCGAGGAACCGTGGTCGACCGATTTCGACCTCTATCGCCTGCCGGCCGACGGCGAGGGCGCGCCGATCAACCTGACCGAATCCAACCCCGCATGGGACGCCGAGCCGGTGTTCAGCGCCGACGGCACCACGCTGTACTACCGCGCGATGAAGCGCGCCGGCTTCGAGGCCGACCGCTCCGGACTGATGGCGATGGACGTGGCCAGCGGCCAGCTGCGCGAGATCGCGCCCGACTGGGACCGCTCTGCCGACGGCATCGTCCTCTCCGCTGACGGCGGCACGATCTACACCACGGCGCAGGACACCGGCGAGCACCCGATGTTCGCGGTCGACATCGCCAGCGGAGACGTGCGCGAAGTGGTGGGCGACGGCACGGTGTCGAACGTGCAGCTGGCTGGGCCGACGTTGGCCTTCACCCGCAACACCATGGCGACGGGCGACCAGATCATCACGACCGGCACGGACGCGGCGCAGTTGCGCGAGATCACCCCGAGCGCCGCGCAGATGCTGGGCGATGATGTCGGCTTCGGTGCGTATGAGCAGTTCAACTTCAAGGGCTGGAACAATGAGACCGTGCACGGCTACGTGGTCAAGCCGTGGAACTACGAGGCAGGCAAGGACTATCCGGTCGCGTTCCTGATCCACGGCGGACCGCAGGGCAGCTTCGGCAACGGCTGGAGCTACCGCTGGAACCCGCAGACCTACGCGGGGCAGGGCTACGCGGTGGTCATGATCGATTTCCACGGCTCCACCGGCTATGGGCAGGCGTTCACCGACGCCATCAGCCAGCACTGGGGCGACCGCCCGCTGGAGGACCTGCAGAAGGGCTGGGCGGCCGCGCTCGAGCGATACGACTTCCTCGACGGCGACAACGCCTGCGCGCTGGGCGCCAGCTACGGCGGCTACATGGTCAACTGGATCGCAGGCAACTGGAACGAGCCATGGACGTGCCTGGTCAACCACGACGGCGTGTTCGATACGCGCTCGATGGGCTACGTGACCGAGGAACTGTGGTTCACCGAGTGGGAAAACGGTGGCACCCCGTACGAGAACCCGGAGGCCTACGAGCGCTTCAACCCGGTCAACCACGTGTCGAAGTGGCGCGTGCCGATGCTGGTCGTGCAGGGCGAGAAGGACTACCGCGTGCCGGTCGACCAGGGCATCTCGACATTCACCGCGCTGCAGCGGCGCGGTATCGAGTCGAAGTTCCTGTACTTCCCGGACGAGAACCACTGGGTGCTCAAGCCCAACAACAGCGTGCTGTGGCACGACACCGTCAACGCCTGGCTGAAGCAGCACATCGGCCAGTGATGCACCCGGCGACGGCGGCTTCGGCCGCCGTCGCCGTATCCGTGTCGTCCGATTTCAATCCACCTTGTTGCGTACCGCGCCCCCGGAGCCTGCATGCCGCCTTCCACGCCTGCCCTGATCACCAATGACGCCGTCGTGCTCGGCCTGCTGGCCGTCGTGCTCGGGTTCGTGTTCTGGAGTGCTTCGCGCGAGGACGGTTTCTGGAAGAAGTTCTACGGCGTCGTGCCGGCGCTGCTGCTCTGTTACCTGATCCCGTCGGTGTTCAACAGCATCGGGCTGATCGACGGTGCCGCATCCGGGCTGTACCCGATGGCGCGCGACTACCTGCTGCCCAGCGCACTGGTGCTGCTGTGCGTGGCGCTGGATTTCGGCGCCATCGTGCGGCTGGGGCCCAAGGCGGTGGTGATGTTCCTGGCCGGTACCGCGGGCGTGATGCTCGGCGCGGTGACGGCCTTCATCGCGATGGGCTTCATCCATCCCGAAGCGGTCGCCGGCGACACCTGGCGCGGCATGACCACGGTGGCCGGCAGCTGGATCGGCGGCGGCGCCAACCAGGCGGCGATGAAGGAAGTGTTTGGCGTCGAGGCCACGATGTTCGGGCAGTTCGTCGCCGTCGACGTGCTCCTCGCCAGCCTGTGGCTGGCGGTGCTCCTGTTCCTGGCGGCACGGGCGCCGGCATTCGACCGCTGGACCGGCGCGGACGTGAGCGCCATCGACGACCTCAAGCACCGCATCGAGGCGTACCAGGCGCAGCATGCGCGAACGCCATCGATGACCGACCTGATGCTGATCCTGGCCGTCGGACTGGGGGCGACCGGGCTGGCGCACCTGCTGACCGACCCGCTGGTGGCCTGGATCGCCGGCCTGCCGGCGGAGTGGAACCTGGACAACTACAGCCTGACGGCGCGGTTCTTCTGGATCACCGTACTGGCCACCACCATCGGCCTGCTGCTCAGCTTCACCCGCGCCCGCACGCTGGAGGGTGCCGGCGCGTCGAAGGTCGGCTCGGTGATGCTGTACGTGCTGGTGGCGACCATCGGCATGCAGATGGACCTGGGCGCGTTGCTCGACCGGCCGTGGCTGTTCCTGCTGGGCCTGATCTGGATCACCGTCCATGGGGTGGTGATGCTGGTCGTGGCCAAACTGATCCGGGCGCCGCTGTTTTTCCTGGCCGTGGGCTCGCAGGCGAACATCGGTGGCGCCGCGTCCGCACCGGTGGTGGCCAGCGCTTTCCATCCCGCGTTGGCGCCGGTCGGCGTGTTGCTGTCGGTCCTGGGCTACGCACTGGGCACGTACTGCGCGTATGCGACCGGCCTGCTCCTGCAGGCGATGGCGGTGGGTTGACCGGTCGTTCGAACCGTAGCCCGGGTAAGCGAAGCGCACCCGGGGCTGCCATGCATCACATCGCGGCAATCCCGGGTGCGGCCTTTGGCCTTGCCCGGGCTACAGCCACTTGGCGCGCTTGAACATCCGGTAGAGCACCACGCACACGGCCGCGACGCCGGCCATCAGGATGGGGTAGCTCCAGCGGCCGGCCAGTTCCGGCATGTGCACGAAGTTCATGCCGTACCAGCTGGTGACCAGCGTGGGGGCGGCCAGCAGCGCCGCCCACGCGCCCAGGCGCTTGACCGTTTCGCCCTGGCGGACGGTCACGAGCGACAGGTTGACGCTGACGGCCGCGGTCAGCATTTCCCGGAGCGTGTCGACCGCTTCGTTGATGCGTGCCGTGTGATCCAGCACGTCCCGGAAGTAGAGCTGGGTTTCCTCGTCCACCAGGCCGCCGCGCGAGCGCGACAGTTGCCCGACGATGTCCTGCAGCGGTGCGGCGGCCATGCGCAACCGGGTGAGCTCCCGCTTGAGGTCGTAGAGCGTGCGGACCGTGCGCTGGCGGAAATCGTCGGCGAAGATGTCCTTCTCCAGGGCATTGAGCGCCGCACTGAAGGCATCGACGATCGGGAAGAAGTCGTCGACCACCAGGTCGAGCACCGCATAGAGCGCCGCACCGGGGCCACGCCGCAGCAGTTCGGGTTCACGCTCCATGCGCGCACGCGCCGGCGCGTAGCTGGACGAGGCGCCGTGCCGCACCGTCACCAGATAGCGGGGCCCGACGAACACGTGCGTCTCGCCGAACCGGATGTGGTCGTCGACCGAGCGTGCCGTGTGCACGGCAATGAACAGCGAGTTGCCGTAGCTCTCGATCTTGGGGCGCTGGTGGGCCTTGTGCGCGTCCTCCACGGCCAGGTCGTGCAGGCCGAATTCCTCCTGCAGCTGGTCCAGCACCGACTCGGCCGGCTCGTACAGGCCGACCCAGACGAAGCTGCCGTCGTCCACCGCCAGCACATCGCTGATCTCTTCCAGCGGCACGTCCCGCCGGCTGCCATCGCGGGCGTAGGCTACGCAGTTGACGACACAGGCGGGCGAGGGCGAAGGCGAGGGCGGGGTTGCGGGCGAAGGGGGCGTGGATGTCATCGCGCGCATCCTGCCACGCGGGGGCGATGGCGGCGCATGGTCAGCCGGGTCGCGAGGCGATGGTTCGCCGGGGTCGGCCTGGCGTGCGGACCAGCGCCCAGGCGAGCGCCGCGTGGACAGGCAGCAGCAACGCGATCCAGTGCGCGTTGCGCTGTGGCAGCACCTGCAGGCCGTAAACGAAGACCGCAAGCGTGGCCAGACCGGCCACCAGCACAAGCACCGGGGCGAACAGCGGGCCGGCCGGGCGCCCACGGGCGATCCGCCAGCCGCCCGGCAGCAACAGCCACGCCAGCGGGCTGAGCAGCAGCAGGTTCTGGTTGGCCCAGCCGAAGCGGTGGTCCGTGCCGATCCAGATGTAGAGCATCAGCGCGCCCACCAGCCCCGACACCGCCCAGAACGGCAGCGCCAGCGTCGCGGCCCACGCGCGGCGCCGATGGCCGAGCCACGCCAGCGCCACGCCGATCGCAAGGCCCGCGGCCAGCCATCGTGTCCAACTGCGCTGGAACTCGCGCGGCTCCGGTGCGACGCGGTGGGGCAGGACCTCGAAGCGCTCCATGACGACCGGCCGCCCGTCGGGGCGGCGGGTGTCGTCCAGGGCGTCGGCCAGACGCATGGGCACGAACGCCTCGTTCCACAGCGGCAGCGGCCGGTCCGCGGACGGGCCCAGGCCCACGTCGAACACCAGCCACATCCACGGGGCGGGCGATGCCAGGCGCACGGCTTCGCTGCGGAAGGTGTTGCCGCGCGAGCGCGACTGCAGTTGCCGGGCCAGCTGGCCGCCCAACGCGCGGTCCAGCGCGTCGCGCACCCGCGTGGAGCAGTTGTCGAGGAAATAGTCGTAGCGGTAGTAGGCGTTTTCGGGCCGCGCGTTGACCGCCAGTGCATCGGCCAGTTCGCGGGCATCGGCCGGGGCCAGGTCGAGCCACTGCATGGACACGCCGCGCCCGACGTCCCGGTAGTAGGCCAGGTCCTCGTCGACGGGAAGGGCCAGCAGGCGGTAGCGCATCTCGCCGCGGACGAAGCGGGCGATGAAGTCCGACTCGGACGGGTCGAAGTACCCGAAGTTGTAGGACGTGGCGGTACCCGCGACCGGATCCTGCACGACGATGGCGTTGTGGCCGAAACGTTCGAAGAAGATCTCGCCCGGCAGCATGGTCAGCACGCCGATGCGCGGTGCGGGGGGGGTATCGGCCGCCTGCGGCGTTCCGCCGGCGGTATCGCCCGCGGGCGGCGGCGCAGCCATTGCGACCAGCGTTACGCACCACAACGCCAGGACGAACGCCCAACGCCACCCGCGGCGCATGCCGCGGCGCACGTCAGCCGTCATCGCCCAGCACGCCCACGTGGAAGGCATGCACGCGCCGCGCGTCGGCGCTGGACACGCGGAACACGTAGCGGCCGAGCGTCAGCTCCTCCCCGGCCTCGGGGAGGTGGCCGATGGCCGCCGTCACCAGGCCGCCGATGGTGTCGTATTCGTCGTCGTCGAAGTCCGCGCCAAAGCGCTCGTTGAAATCCTCGATCGGCGTCAGGGCGTCCACCACGAACTGCCCGTCGGCCTGCGCGGCGATCAGTGCGTTGGGGTCCTCGGCGTCGTCGTGCTCGTCGTCGATGTCGCCGACGATCTGCTCCAGCACGTCTTCGATGGTCACCAGCCCGGCGACACCGCCGTGTTCGTCGATCACGATGGCCATGTGGTTGCGCGACATGCGGAACTCGCGCAGCAATACATCCAGCCGCTTGGACTCCGGAATCAGCACCGCGGGACGCAGCAGCTCATGGATGCCGGCCGGGCCGTTGTCCTCGACCACCCCGCGCAGCAGGTCCTTGGCCAGCAGGATGCCGAGCACGTCGTCGCTGTCGTCCCCATGCACGGGGAAGCGCGAATGGCCGGACTCGACCACGCGCTTCATCAGCTCGAGGAACGGCGCCTCGGCCGGCAGGGCCACGACCTGCGAGCGCGGGATCATGACGTCGCCCACGGTCAGGTCGGACACGGTGATCGCGCCCTCCATCATCGTCAGCGTATCGGCGGCAATCAGGCCGTCGGCCTGCGCGTCGCGCAGGATCTCCACCAGGTCCTCGCGCGTGGTGGGCTCGCCGGAAAGCGCGGAGCTGATCCGGTCGATCCAGGAGCGCCGCTTTTCGTGGGGTTCCGGGTGCTGGGTACTACTGTCGTCCTCGGACATTGCGTCGGTGTGCTGGCCCTGGGGGCGGGGCCGCTGGAGCCGCAGTTTAGCGCGCCCGGAGGGCCATGCCCCCGGCGCCGGCACGAGGCGCGTTCAGTCGACGCGGTAGGGGTCGTCGATACCCATGCCCGCCAGGATTTCCCGCTCCAGCCGCTCCATGCACTCGGCCTCGGTGTCGTCCTCGTGGTTCCACCCCAGCAGGTGCAGGGTGCCGTGCACGGTGAGGTGCGCGTAGTGCGCGGCCAGCGGCTTGCCCTGTTCGCGTGCCTCGCGGGCCACCACGGGCGCGCAGATCACCAGGTCGCCCAGCAGGGGCAGGCGCACGCCTTCGGGCAGGCCTTCGGGCAGTTCGGCCGGGAAGCTCAACACGTTGGTCGCGTAATCCTTGCCGCGGTAATGCCGGTTGAAGGAGCGGCCCTCCTTGCTGTCCACGAGGCGGATGGCCAGGTCCGCCTGTCTCACCCGCCCCTCGAGCGCAGCCCGGACCCAGCGCCGGAAGCTCACCGCGGCCGGGATCCCGGCACGCGGCAGGCCATAGCTGATGGAGACATCCAGTTGCAGCGCATCTCGGGTCATGGAGGGGTCCTCAGGGCGCCGGGCCGGAATCGGTGTCCTTGGCGTCTCGCGCGTCGTAGGCGTTGACGATCTTGGCGACCAGCGGGTGGCGCACCACGTCGCTGGATTCGAAGAAGGTGAAGCTGATCCCGTCCACGCCGCGCAGGACCTCCAGCGCGTCCTTCAGGCCGGACTTCTGGTGCTTGGGCAGGTCGATCTGGGTCATGTCGCCGGTGACCACCGCGGTGCTGCCGAAGCCGATACGGGTCAGGAACATCTTCATCTGTTCGATGGAGGTGTTCTGCGCCTCGTCCAGGATCACGAACGCATCGTTGAGCGTGCGGCCACGCATGTAGGCCAGCGGCGCGATCTCGATGACGTTCTTCTCCAGCAGCTTCACCACCTTCTCCACGCCCAGCATCTCGTACAGGGCGTCGTACAGCGGGCGCAGGTAGGGGTCGACCTTCTGGGTGAGGTCGCCGGGCAGGAAGCCGAGTTTCTCGCCGGCCTCCACCGCCGGGCGCACCAGGATCAACCGCTGCACGCGGCCGTCATTGAGCGCTTCCACGGCGCTGGCGACGGCCAGGAACGTCTTGCCGGTGCCGGCCGGGCCGATGCCGAAGTTGATGTCGTTGATCGCGATCGCGTGCAGGTACTTGGCCTGGTTGCTGCCGCGCCCGCGGATGGTGCCGCGCTTGACGCGGATGGCCACTTCCTGCGGCTCGATGTCCTCCTCCACGACGCGGTCGGCTTCGGCTTCGGCCAGGCGCAAATGGATGGCGGGTTCGCCCAGCGTCTCGTTGGCGGCGTCGTTCCACAGGTTGCGCAACAGGGACTCGGCCTTGCCGACGGCGGTTTCGGGGCCGACGATCCGGAAGATGTTGCCGCGGTTGGCGATTTCCACGCCCAGGCGCAGTTCGATCATGCGCAGGTGGCCGTCGAACGGACCGGACAGGTTGGCGAGGCGCTCGGCCTCGGGCGGGTCGAGGGTGAATTCGGACGTGGTGCGTGAAGGCATCGGGGGGCTGTCTTCGATCGTGGCGTGCGCGCCCGGGCTGCACACGCGCGTGGGGAGGGTGAGCTTGCGCCCCCGGGGGCTTTTTCGCAAAGTCCGGGCAGTCTGCAACAACGGGGAGCGGGGCGATGGTGAAGATCGGACGCGTGCGTGTGGCGGTATGGCTGGCGTGCGCGGTGCTGTGCGCCCCGTTGCAGGCACAGGACGTCACCGTGCTGACGGCCGCTCGCATCCA
Organism: uncultured Lysobacter sp.; assembly: GCA_966210725.1. GTDB lineage: Bacteria > Pseudomonadota > Gammaproteobacteria > Xanthomonadales > Xanthomonadaceae > Lysobacter_C. The sequence goes on from CBIHLN010000018.1 coordinate 12,235, forward strand.
CACGATGGACCCCGCGCGGCCCACCGCCGATGCGATGGCGTTCGACGCCGGGGGACGGATCCTGGCGCTGGGCGACAGCGCGGATCTGCATCGACGCTACCCGAAGGCGGCCCGCCTGGAGGCGCCGGACTCGACCGTCGTGCCCGGCCTCATCGATGCGCATGGCCACATCGGCAACCTCGGTCTCAGCCTGATGCGCGCGCGCCTGGATGGGACCCGCAGCCGCGCGGAGGTCATCGAGCGCCTGCGCGCCCACGCACGCGATCTGCCCGACGGGGACTGGTTGCTGGGCCGCGGCTGGGACCAGAACGACTGGCCGGACGGGCGCTTCCCGACGGCGGCCGACCTCGACGAGGCGTTCCCGGAGCGGCCGGTCTGGCTGACCCGCGTGGACGGCCATGCGGGCTGGGCCAACACCGCGGCGCTGCGGCGGGTAGGTCGCGACCTGACCGGCGACTGGCAGCCTGATGGAGGACGCATCGAGCGCGATGCCCAGGGCGCGCCGAGTGGGGTTTTCATCGACAGCGCGATGGACCTGGTCGAGGCCGCCATCCCGGCAATGGATGCGGACGCCATCGAGCGATCACTGGCGCTGGGCATGCGCAGCGCGGTCGAGCACGGCCTGACCGGCGTGCATGACGCCGGTGTATCGCTGGAGCAACTGCAGGCCTACCGCGGGCTGGCCGACCGTGGCGCCATGCCGATGCGCATCCACGCCATGGCCGATGGCGACAACGATGCGCTCGCCTGGCTGTGCAGCGCGGGCCTCTACGAGCACGATGGCGGCCGATTGCAGATGCGCGCGGTCAAGCTCTACATGGACGGCGCGCTGGGCAGCCGCGGCGCTGCGCTGCACGACGACTACCACGACGATGCCGGCAACCGCGGGTTGCTGCTGATCCAGCCGCAGGCGCTGGACGACGTTCTGAAAAGGGCGAAAGCGTGCGACGTGCAGGTCGCGACCCACGCCATCGGCGACCGTGGCAACCGGCTGGTGCTGGATGCCTATGCCAAGGCGTGGGGCGGGACGTCCGGCGCTGGCCATCGCTGGCGCATCGAGCATGCGCAGGTGCTGGCCCCCGACGACCTGGCCCGGTTCGCCCGCCAGCAGGTGATCGCCTCGATGCAGCCCACGCACGCGACCAGCGACATGCCGTGGGCCGAAGCCCGCCTCGGGCCGGAACGCATTGTCGGCAGCTATGCCTGGCGCACCTTGCGCGACCACGGCACGCGCCTGGCGCTGGGGTCGGATTTCCCGGTGGAGTCGGTCGACCCGCGCCTGGGGCTGTTCGCCGCCGCCGCCCGGACGGATTCGGACGGCATGCCGGCAGGCGGCTGGCGGCCGCACGAGAAGCTGACGGCGTTCGAGGCGCTGCGGGGCTTCACGCTCGACGCGGCGTATGCGGGATTCGCCGAGGACGAGGTCGGCAGCCTGGTCGAGGGCAAGCGTGCGGACTTCGTGCTGCTGGCCGATGACCCGCTTGCGGTACCGGTGGAGGCGTTGCAGTCGCTGACGGTGCAGGCGACCTACGTCGATGGTCAGGCGGTCTACCGGCGCGGGGCCGAGTAGGGCGCCGCAGCCTCGCGGGATCGTCGGGTCCGGGACGTCAGCGGCGTCCGACGCGTCGCCGTCGCAGCGCACGCGCGGTGGCAACGGCGCCCCAGGCGAGCACGGCCACTGACCCGAAAATCCAGGCGAGCGTTACCGGGTCCTGCACCCACCTCGGATCGCCGGCCACTTTGCCCGCGGCCCTGAGCAGCCCCAGCAGGCCGACCGCCAGCAGCCACAGCCCGAGCGCCGCCCGCGACAGCAGTCCACGCGCGCTGGACGGGGCGGGCGACATGCCGGGATCAGGCCGCCAGGCCGTCGGCAGTGGCCACGCGCCCACGCAACGAATTGCTCATCGCCTCGGTGATCACCACGTCCACGAATTGCCCGACCAGGCGCGGCGGCGCCGGGAAGTTCACCGAGCGCATGTTCTCGGTCTTGCCGGTCAACTCATTGGGGTTCTTCTTCGACGGGCCTTCCACCAGCACCCGCTGCGTGCTGCCGACCATCGACTCGCTGATGCGGCGCGCGTTGTCGTTGATGGTGGCCTGCAGGCGCGAGAGCCGCGCGTGCTTCTCCTCGCTGGACACGCTGTCCTCGAGGTCGGCGGCCGGCGTGCCGGGACGGCGCGAGTAGATGAAGGAGAACGACTGGTCGAAGCCGACATCCTCGATCAGTCTCATCGTCTTCTCGAAATCGGCATCGCTTTCGCCGGGGAACCCGACGATGAAGTCCGAGCTGATCGAGATGTCCGGCCGCACGGCGCGCAGCTTGCGGACCTTCTGCTTGAACTCCAGCGCCGTGTAGCCGCGCTTCATCGCGCTCAGCACGCGGTCGCTGCCCGACTGCACCGGCAGGTGCAGGTAGTTGGCCAGCTCCGGCACGTCGCGGTAGGCCTCCACGAGCGAGTCGGAAAACTCCAGCGGGTGCGAGGTGGTGAAGCGGATGCGGTCGATGCCGTCGATCTGGGCGATGGTGCGGATCAGGAGCCCGAGGTCGGCCACGCCCGCGTCCGCGCCCGCCTCGTCGAGCATGGGCCCGCGGTAGGCGTTGACATTCTGCCCGAGCAGGTTGATCTCGCGCACGCCCTGCGCGGCGAGTTGCGCGCATTCGACCAGCACATCGTCGAACGGCCGGCTGACCTCCTCGCCGCGGGTATAGGGCACCACGCAGAAGCTGCAGTACTTGCTGCAGCCTTCCATGATCGACACGAACGCGCTCGGGCCATCGGCGCGCGGCTCGGGCAGGCGGTCGAACTTTTCGATTTCCGGGAAGCTGATATCGACCTGCGGGCGTCCCGTCGCACGCTTGGCTGCGATCAGCTCGGGCAGCCGGTGCAGCGTCTGCGGCCCGAACACGAGGTCCACGAACGGCGCGCGCTTCACGATCGCCTCGCCTTCCTGGCTGGCCACGCAGCCACCCACGCCGATAAGCACGGGCTTTCCGCCCTGTTTCAGCGCCTTCCAGCGGCCCAGCTGGCTGAACACCTTTTCCTGGGCTTTTTCGCGGATCGAGCAGGTATTGACCAGGATCACGTCGGCTTCTTCGACGATCGTGGTCAGTTCCAGCCCCTCGCTTGCGGCCAGCACGTCGGCCATCTTGGCCGAGTCGTACTCGTTCATCTGGCAGCCGTGGGTTTCGATGAACAGCTTGCCGCGGGGCGCAGCGGCGGGCGGGGTGTCGGTCATGGCGTGATCCGGGGCGCGGTGTTGAATCCGGGCCGGAGAAGCGGGTGGCCGCACAGTCTAGCGGCCGTGGCCGCCCCCGCCATCGCGTTTTGTGAATCAACCACTTGGCAACGCCGGACGGACAGGAGACACTCGCGCCATGAGGGGGGGCATTACGCTGCTGGGGATCGCCTGTCTGCTGGCCGCCGGAGCGGCGGGCGCGGGCACCATTTACCGTTGCGAAGCGCCCGACGGGACGCGCAGCTACGTCAGCAAGCGCATCAAGGGCGCCAGTTGCTCGGCGGTCAGCCAGTACAAGGCGGTCGCCTATTCACCGCCCCCCAGCGCCTCGGTCGGCAGCGCGACCCCGGCCAGCAACGTGGCGGGATCGCCCGCGTCCGGTGCGACTCCCGCGCAATCGCCCAGCATGACCAACGCCGCGCCGACCACGCCGGTGGCCGCCGGCCAGTCGCGCTCCCGCCTGGTGCAGGGTCAGGTGTACTCGTACATCAAGGACGGCGTGCGGCATTACACCAGCACGCGGCCCAAGGGCGTCGCCAGCGCCAGCCCGGTGCGAACGATCCAGTACAGCTTCTTCGAGACCTGCTACGCCTGTGCGGCCAAGCCGGGGGTCAATTTCCACAACGTCCGGCTCAACACCGCGGCCTACCAGGATGAGATCTCCGCCGCGGCGCGCGAATACGGCGTCGACGAGGCGGTGGTGCGTGCGATCATCCACGCCGAGTCGGCGTTCAACCCCAACGCGCTGTCGCGGGTGGGTGCGCAGGGGCTGATGCAGCTGATGCCCGCCACGGCCGAGCGCTTCGGTGTCACCAACGCTTTCGAGCCCAGGCAGAACATCCGGGGCGGGGTGAAGTACCTGGCGTGGCTGCTCAAGCGCTTCAACGGCAACCTGACCCTTGCCTCGGCCGGCTACAACGCCGGCGAGGGCAACGTCGACAAGTACAAGGGCGTGCCGCCGTTCAACGAGACCCAGCGCTACGTCGAGCGCGTGGCGATCCTGGCCGACCGGTACCGCGGCACCGTCGTCGCGCGCTGATCCCCGGCTTCCGGCTCGTTTCGGACGCCCGGCGGATTGTCCTGCTGTTCACCGTTCCGTTACACTTCGCCGTCTTTGAGCCGCGAGCCGTCGCCAGTGGCCGGCGCCGCGTCCCGATTCGATATCCAGACAGTATTTGCGGAGTGCCGGATGGCCAACCAAGGGATCACCGATCCTCATCCCGAGCCCATCAACCACGGGCGTCGTCGGTTCCTGACCGCGACGACAGCCGTCGTCGGTGCCGTGGGCGCCGGTTTCGTGGCGGTGCCTTTCATCAAGTCGTGGAACCCCAGCGAGCGCGCCAAGCTCGCCGGTGCGCCGATCACGGCTGACATCAGCGCGCTCGAGGAAGGCCAACGCCTGATCCTGGAGTGGCGCGGCCAGCCGATCTGGATCGTGCGCCGCTCGCAGGCTGTGCTGCAGGCCTTGCCGACGCTGGATGACGTGCTCAGCGACCCGTCTTCGCAAAACCCCGAACAGCAGCCGGAATACGCGGCCAACGAGCTGCGCTCGATCAAGCCCGAAGTGTCGGTGCTGGTCGGTCTGTGCACCCATCTGGGCTGCTCGCCGGAAATGGTCGCCCAGATCGCACCGCAGCCGTTCGATGCACAGTGGAAGGGTGGCTATTTCTGCCCCTGCCACAAGTCGAAGTTCGACATGGCCGGCCGTGTCTATCAGGGCGTGCCGGCGCCGACCAACCTGGTCGTGCCGCCGCACCACTATGTCGACGACACCACCATCGTCATCGGCGTCGATCCGCAAGGGGCCGCGTAAGCCATGTCCAACATCATTACCCGCAGCGCCGACGGCGTGATGAACTGGGTCAACGAGCGTGCACCGGCTTTGATGCCGATGTACCGCAAGCACATGACCGAGTACTACGCGCCGAAGAACTTCAACATCTGGTACATCTTCGGCGTGCTGTCGCTGGTGGTGCTGGTCAACCAGATCGTTACCGGCATCTTCCTGACGATGCACTACAAGCCGAGCGCGGCGGAAGCCTTCGCCTCGGTCGAGTACATCATGCGCGACGTGCAGTGGGGCTGGCTGATCCGCTACATGCATTCCACCGGCGCATCGCTGTTCTTCGTCGTGGTGTACATCCACATGTTCCGCGGCCTGATGTACGGCTCGTACAAGAAGCCGCGCGAGCTGGTGTGGATCCTCGGCATGCTGATCTATCTGGTGCTGATGGCCGAGGCGTTCCTGGGGTACGTGCTGCCTTGGGGCCAGATGTCGTTCTGGGGCGCCAAGGTGATCATCTCGCTGTTCGGCGCCATCCCGGTGATCGGCGGCGGCCTGGTCGAGTGGATCATGGGCGATTACCTGCCCGGCGATGCCACGCTCAACCGCTTCTTCGCGCTGCACGTGATCGCGCTGCCGCTGGTGCTGCTGCTGCTGGTTGTGCTGCACCTGGGCGCGCTGCACGAAGTGGGGTCCAACAACCCGGATGGCGTGGAGATCAAGAAGGGACCGAAGGGCAACCGCTGGTCCCCGACGGCGCCGACCGACGGCATTCCGTTCCACCCGTACTACACGGTGAAGGACACGATGTACGTCGGGTTCTTCCTGATCATCGCGGCGTTCATCATCTTCTTCGCCCCGGCGTTCGGCGGCTGGTTCCTGGAGCACGACAACTTCACCGAGGCCAACCGCCTGGTGACGCCGGCCCACATCAAGCCCGTGTGGTACTACACGCCGTACTACGCCATGTTGCGCGTGGTGCCCGACAAGCTAGCCGGTGTGCTGGTGATGTTCGGCGCGATCGCGATCCTGTTCCTGGTGCCCTGGCTCGACCGTGCCAAGGTCAAGTCCGTGCGGTACCGCGGCTGGATCACGAAGGTGATGCTTGCCGTCCTGGTCGTGTGCTTCGTGTGGCTGGGCAAGATCGGGGCCGGCCCGGGCACCGATCCGGTCGAAACCATCGTCGGCCGCGTGCTGACCTTCCTCTACTTCGCTTTCTTCATCACGATGCCGCTGTGGACCAAGCTCGACAAGACCAAGCCGGTGCCGGAACGGGTGACGATGCATGACTAACAAGACGCCTACTTCCTTCCAGCGCCGCTGGGCCGGCCGGCTGGTGGCGATGGCTGCCGGGTTGCTGATGTCGGCCAGTGCATTGGCCGCCGCCGGTGGCGATGTCGAGCATGCCGGTATCGACCTGAGCGACCAAGCATCCCTGCAGCGCGGCGCGCAGCTGTACATGAACTACTGCTCGGCCTGCCACTCGCTCAAGTATCTCCGGTACTCGCGCATCGCCGAGGACCTAGACCTGACCGAAGAAGAGGTGATGAACAACCTCAACTTCACCGGTGCCAACTTCGGTGAGCAGATTCAGGTCAGCCTGACGGCGGACCATGCCGAGGACTGGTTCGGCAAGATGCCGCCCGATCTCAGCCTGATCTCGCGCGTGCGCGGGTCGGACTGGATCTACACCTACCTCAAGTCCTTCTACCTGGACGAGAACCAGCCGCTGGGCTGGAACAACAAGCTGTTCCCGAACGTGTCGATGCCCAATCCGCTGTGGGAGCTGCAGGGTTTGCAGCACGCTGTCTACGGCGACGCGGGCGAGTCGACCGGCGACGAACGCCCGGTCGTGGGTCTTGAAGTGAAGACCCCCGGCCAGTTGGACGCGGAGAGCTTCGACCAGGCTGCCCGCGACATCACTGCATTCCTCGAGTACGCCGGCGAACCGGCCGCCCTCAAGCGCCAGAGCATGGGCGTCTGGGTGATCCTGTTCCTGGTGCTGTTCACCTTCTTCGCCTGGTTGCTCAAGAGCGAGTACTGGCGCGACGTGAAGCACTGACGGCAGGCCCGGTGGACCGCCGCCCGCACGGGTGGCGGTGCATGCACCATCGGACCGCAGCGTGATCGAGGCCGCGACGACCGCTCACACGGGGTGGGCGGCGTCTTGCCGACCGGCGGATTCCGGTGGCTGGAGAGGTCGATGATGGCGGCGAGCCCACGTATGCGTAATGCCCTGACCCTGTTTTCCTCAACCGACTGCGTGCTGTGCCACCGGGTCCGCCTGGTGCTGGCTGCGAAGGGCGTTACCTACGACCTGATCCCGGTCGATCCGCAGAACCCGCCCGAAGACCTGATCGACCTGAACCCGTACCACTCCGTGCCGACCCTGGTCGAGCGCGATCTGGTGCTGTATGCGGCCAGTGTCGTCAGCGAGTATCTCGACGAACGCTATCCGCACCCGCCGTTGATGCCGGTCGACCCGCTGTCGCGTGCGCGTCTGCGGCTGGGCATGCTTCGGCTCGAGCACGACTGGGTGCCGCAGGTCCAGGCCATCCAGCTGGGCAACAAGGCCCAGGCCGACGCCGGCCGCAAGCGGTTGAAGGAGCTCCTCACCGCGTCGGTGCCGCTGTTCAAGGCGTTCAAGTTCTTCCTCAACACCGAGATGAGCCTGGCCGATTGCGCAATGGCACCGATCATCTGGCGCCTGCCGGCACTGGGCGTGCCGCTGCCGAAGGACGGCAAGGCGATCGAGGACTACGGCAACCGTATCTTCCGCAATCCCGGGTTCACGCGAAGCCTGACGGACGAAGAGCGCAAGCTGCGCGACCTTCCGGCCTGACCGGCCGGCTGGCCAGTCTCCCGAATGCGGCGCGCCCCGGCGCGCCGCATTTCGTTGGCGACCGTATCCAGCGCCATGCGCAGGCGCGGTGTTCTAAACTCGCCCGCATGAGCGAACACGCGACGACGATGACCAGCCACCGCCCGTACCTGCTGCGGGCGCTGTACGAGTGGATTGCCGACAACGGGATGACCCCCCACGTGCTGGTCGATGCGACCCGGCCCGGTGTGCAGGTCCCGATGCATGCGGTGAAGGAAGGCAAGATCGTGCTGAACATCGCCGAGCGCGCGGTCTCGCGGCTGGAGATGGACAACGAGCTGATCCGTTTCAGTGCGCGGTTCGGGGGTGTCAGCCACGCCGTATCGGTGCCAGTGGGTGCGGTGCTGGCGATCTACGCCCGGGAGACGGGTCAAGGCATGGCTCTGCCAGACGATGTGGCTGCGGAAGGCACGCCGCCCGCCGACCTGGAAGGTCAGGATCCGGATGCACCGGCCGAGCACGAGGATGCTCCGGTCCAACTGACCGCAGTCCCCGCCTCCAGCGACGAGGGCGATGACGACCCGAGCACCCCCACGCCACGCCGCAGCGGGCACCTGCGTATCGTGAAGTGATCCAGCGGCGGTCGGAGTGCCTGGCTCAGTTGAGCCGCGCCGGGGCCTGCGACACGGGCCCGGAGAACGACACCAGTCTCTCGCCCCGCATCACCATCCGGCCGACGTGCCGGTCCAGGCCGTCGAGCGAGTAGTCGAACCGGAAGCTGCGCTCCCAGCCGAGCCGGCCCGAATCTTGGCGCCGCAACCGCAGGCCGGTGGCGTGGACGGTCTGGTCCAACCACTGGACGCCCGCGGTCCGGCAGGCCTCGCGCCCGAGAACCTCCGCCCGCTCGGCAGCGGCGCGTGCGCTGCTCCAGTAGCTGAACGCCGCGGCGGCGAGGATCATCACGAGGACTAGAGTCGGCATCGGCTAAATGTGACGCCGCCGTGCTGACGCCGCAAGCATCCTCGGCCACACTCCACTGAACAGGGGGATTTCAGAATGAAGCTCGTATTCCCGGGTGGAGAGCACCCGCAGGTGTTGTTGGGCCTGGGCGTCAACCGTGTCGGGTCCGATCCGGCCGCCAACGTGGTCATCGACCGACCCGGGGTCAACCCTCAGCATTGTCGACTGCACGTCACCGCCCAGGGCGTGATGCTGGATGTCCCGGAGAACACCCCCATCAGCGTCAACGGACGCCAGGTGGATGGCCTGATCGCGCTGAGGCCGGGCGACAGCGTCGACCTGGGGGGCGTCGTGGCACGACTGGCGGGGATCGGTGCGCCCGCGCCGGCGCCGCACGGGGCCGCCGAGGCCACGCTGCCGCCCGCCAACGACGACCTGGGTGCGACCAGCATGCGTCCGGCGATGCCCAAGTACGCGCTTCGCGGTGTGGGGGGCAGCGCCTTCGGTCGCAGCATCGCCATCAACGGCACGATGACCATTGGCCGCGCTCCCGAGTGCACGCTGACATTCGAGGATTCCGGGTTGTCCCGGATGCATGCGCGTCTGATGCCGACCGACGATGGCCTCCTGCTGGAGGACATGGGTTCGAGCAATGGGAGCTTCATCAACGGCCGCCGTGTCGCGCGCGGCATCGTCGGCGCCGGCGACGAGATCGCCTTCGATACCCTGCGTTTCCGCCTGATCGGCGGCACGCGCCATGCCGGCCGGGAGCACGGGGAGCGCCCGCGCGTCCGTCACGTCACGCCTGCAGCCTGGGCGACGGTGGCGATGGTGGTGATTGCCGGACTGGTCTGGTGGGGCATGGCGTCCTGACATCCGTGCTGCGGTCCCGGCGACGGGATTCCGGACGCCTTCAGGCCGGCGGGCGGCCCAGCTTCAGTGACAGGTCGATCGCCCGGATGTGCTTGGTCAGCCCGCCGATCGAGATGAAATCCACGCCGTCCCCGGCCACGGCCTTCAGGTCGTCCAGCCCCATTCCGCCGGAGGCTTCCAGCGGTATTGACCCGTCATAAGGCGCAGAACGTGCCATCCGGACCGCGTCCTGTCGCAGTTCGGACGGGAAGTCGTCGATCAGGATGCGATCGCACCCGGTGTCCAGCGCCTGTGCGAGTTCGGCCAAGGTTTCCACTTCCACGATCAGCGGCAGCGCCGGGTGCATCGCGCGCGCGGACCGGATGGCGGCGGGCAGGCTTCCGGCGGCGCGGATGTGGTTTTCCTTGAGCATCACCTGGTCGTACAGGCCCATCCGGTGGTTATGCCCACCGCCCACACGCACTGCGTATTTCTGCGCCATGCGCAGACCCGGGATGGTCTTGCGGGTGTCGAGGATGCGCGTGCGGGTACCGGCGATCGCGTCGACATGGCGCGCCGTTTCGGTGGCGGTGGCCATCAATGTCTGCAGGAAATTGAGCGACGCGCGCTCCGCGGTCACCAGCGCACGTGCGCGGCCCTGCAGCGTCGCCAGCACGGTGCCGGCCTCGACGCGGTCGCCCTCGTCGACGCGCCAGTCGATCCGGACCTCGGGATCGAGTTCGCGGTGGCAGGCGTCGAACCACGGTCGGCCGCACACCACGGCCGCTTCCTTGCACAACAGGTAGGCCGTATCTCCGGTGTCAGGAAGGAGTGCGGCGGTGACGTCACCGCTGCCCAGGTCCTCCTCGAGCGCGCGTGCGACATCGCGCGCAACGTCCGCGGGATCGGGCGGTGCGTGGGACCCTGTCATGCCGGCGGGAAGCCGGCGATTCCCACCGTGGTGATGGCCTCCTCCGCCAGCAGCACCGGGATGCCGTCCTCCAGCCGGTAGGCGAGGCGCCGGTCGCGCGTGACCAGGGCATCGCTCAGCGGCGGCGGCTGGACGCTGCCGTCACCCTTGCGGAGTGTCCCGGCGGCCGCGGCGGCGTTGAGCGACGCCAGCGCATCGGCCTCCAGCCGCTGCAAGGGCTGGCGGGTGGTCGGACAAACGAGCAGGTCGAGCAACTTGCGATCCATGGAAGCCTCGTGGGAGGGGCATCCGGGCCCGTGGCAGGTGCCCGGTATCGCCGGCCGGCGCGGGAGGGAGGCGCTGCCGGACACGGTGCGGGCCGGTAGAATACCGTTTTGCCGCAGGGTCGAACCATGACAGACACAGCGCCCACGCCGCTCGTCGGCATCGTGATGGGGTCGCGATCGGACTGGGACACGATGCAGCACGCCGCCGACCGGCTGGCGGCGCTTGGGGTCCCACATGAAGTCCGCGTCGTGTCGGCGCACCGCACGCCAGACGTGCTGTTCGACTACGCGGCGACGGCCGGCGGACGTGGCTTGCGCGCGATCATCGCCGGCGCTGGGGGCGCGGCCCATCTGCCCGGCATGCTCGCGGCGAAGACCGCCGTGCCGGTGCTGGGTGTGCCGGTGCAGTCCAAGGCGCTCAATGGCATGGACTCGCTGCTGTCGATCGTGCAGATGCCTGCGGGCATCCCCGTCGCGACGTTCGCCATCGGCACTGCGGGCGCCGCCAATGCCGCGCTGTTTGCAGCGGCGATGCTCGCGCCCTCGGCGCCCGATGTCGCGGCCGCGCTGGTCGCGTTCCGTGAAAAGCAGACCCGGGACGTCGCCGACAACGACGACCCGCGGCGTTGAGCAGCATGCAGAAGGACAGGGCGATGACGACGGTCGGGATCCTGGGTGGCGGCCAATTGGCACGCATGATGGCGCTCTCGGCCGCGCCCCTCGGCCTGCGCTTCCTGGTGATGGATACGGTGGCCGACGCCTGCGCCGGGCAGTTCGCGCCGCTCATCGTGGGTGATTGGCGCGACGAATCCGCGCTGGCCGAATTCGCGTCGAAAGTGGACGTGGTCACGTTCGATTTCGAGAACGTGCCGGCCGAGTCCGCGCAGTGGCTGGCCGAGCGCGTGCCGGTGTTCCCGAGCCCGCGCGCGCTGGCCGTGGCGCAGGACCGGTTGGCGGAGAAGACCCTGTTCTGCGACCTCGGGATCCCGGTGCCGCCGTTTGCGGCAGTCGACTCCCGTGAGGGCCTGGAGCAGGCTGTCGCCACGATCGGTACGCCGTGCATCCTCAAGACGCGGCGACTGGGCTACGACGGCAAAGGGCAGTTCCGGTTGCGCAGCGACGCCGACATCGGCGCCGCCTGGGACGCGTTGGGCGCACAGGCACCGAAGGTCGGCTTGATTCTCGAGGGCTTCGTTGCGTTCGAGCGTGAGCTGTCGGTGGTGGCGGTACGCGGGCGAGACGGCGAGTTCCGTCCGTGGTCGCTGACCGAGAACTGGCACGTCGATGGCGTTCTGTCGGCGAGCCTCGCGCCGGCAAGTGTCGAGGCCGACCTGCAGGCCTCCGCATTCCGGCATGCCAGGCGGCTCGCCGAAGCGCTCGACTATGTCGGCGTGTTCGCACTGGAGCTGTTCTGTCGCGATGGCGAGCTGCTGGCCAACGAGCTCGCGCCCCGTGTGCACAACTCCGGCCACTGGTCGATCGAGGGCGCGGAGGCCAGCCAGTTCCAGAACCACCTGCGGGCCGTGCTGGGCCTGCCCCTGGGCGACACCCGTAATCTGGGCCACACCTGCATGCTCAACTGGATCGGCGAAATGCCCGACGCCGGCGCGGTGTTGGCCGAATCGGGAGGCCATTGGCACGACTACGGCAAGTCGCCGCGGGCCGGGCGCAAGGTCGGGCACGCGACACTGCGGTCCGACTCCACCGGCGAACTGGCCGATGCACTGGTGCGTGTCGGTACGGCGCTGGGACGCCAGGCGCAGGTGGCCCCGGTGGTCGAGCGACTGCGTGACCGCGGCCAGTGAGCCCTGCGTCGTGGACGGACCCCGTCCGCTGAAACGGAAACGGCCGGGATAGCCCGGCCGTTCGTTGGTCATGCAGTGCGTACCGCCGCCTTACTTCATGTTGGCGGCGACGAAATCCCAGTTGACCAGGTTCCAGAACGCCTCCAGGTACTTCGGGCGCGCGTTGCGGTAGTCGATGTAGTAGGCGTGCTCCCACACGTCGCAGGTCAGCAGCGCGGTGTCCTCGCCGGTCAACGGCGTGTTGGCGTTGGACGTGCTGACCAGCGCCAGCGCGCCGTCCGGACGCTGCACCAGCCAGCCCCAGCCGGAGCCGAAGGTGCCGACCGACAGTTTGGTGAACTCGTCCTTGAACGAGGCGAAGTCGCCGAATGCCTTGTTGATCGCCTCGGCCACCTTGCCGGTCGGCTCGCCGCCGCCGTTGGGCGACAGGCAGTTCCAGTAGAACGTGTGGTTCCAGACCTGCGCGGCGTTGTTGAACATGCCGCCCTGCGACTTGCGGACGATCTCCTCCAGCGGCATTTCGGCGAACTCGGTGCCCTCGATCATCTTGTTGAGGTTGTCGACGTACGTCTTGTGGTGCTTGCCGTAGTGGTATTCCAGCGTTTCGGCGGAGATATGGGGCTCAAGCGCGTTGCGCTCGTAGGGCAGGGGGGGCAGTTCGATGGCCATGTGGCGGGCTCCTTGGGGATCGGACGCTTGCGCGGACGGAAGCTGGCGGGGGGCGCGCCGCAGGTCGCCGGGTGGACCCGGCAACGCGGGCGGTGCGAAGGATTACAATGGCGCATTCTAATCCGTCGCCTCGTTGCCGCGCCGTCAATGCCGCGCAACGGGCCATTGCAGGAGTGTTCCCGATGTCCGTGCTCGAACGGATCCAGGCCGAGGTCGACAGCCATCCGGTGGTGCTTTTCATGAAGGGCACGGCGCAGTTCCCGATGTGCGGCTTTTCCAGCCGCGCCGTCCAGGCGCTGCGCGAGGCGGGCGCCTCCCAGTTGCATACCGTCAACGTGCTCGAGGAACCGGAGATCCGCGCAAACCTCCCGCGCTTTTCCAATTGGCCGACGTTCCCGCAGCTCTTCATCAACGGTGAGTTGATCGGCGGATGCGACATCACGATGGAATTGTTCGAATCGGGCGAGCTGGCCCGCATGGTCAGCGAAATTCAGGGCCACTGATGGCGGCGACGCATGCACCGGCCGTCAGCGGACGGCCGCTTGAAGGTCGTGTCGTGCTCATCGCCGGCGCGTACGGCGGGCTGGGTGCCGCTGCGTCGGTCGCCTGTGCCCGGGCCGGCGCCACGACGGTGCTGTTGGGCCGCAAGGTGCCCAAGTTGAACCGCCTCTACGACACGGTAGCGGCCGCAGGGCCGGAGCCGGCCCTCTATCCGCTGGACATGGAAGGGGCTTCGCCGGACGACTACGCGGCGCTTGCCGGGACGTTGGCGACCGAATTCGGTCGCCTGGACGGGGTGCTGCACTGCGCCGCGGAATTCCCGGGCCTGACGCCCCTGACGCAGACCGATCCCGCGGCGTTCGCACGGGCAATCCACGTCAACCTGACCGCCCGATGGTGGCTCACGCAGGCCTGCCTGCCGCTGCTGTCGAAGGCGACGGATGCATCGGTCGTCTTCGTGGTGGACGACACCGATCGCGTGGGTTCGGCGTACTGGGGTGGCTACGGGATCGCGCAGCATGGCGTCGAGGCGCTCGTGCGGATGCTCCACGCTGAGCTCCAGAACGGTCCGGTCCGCGTGTCCGGCCTTGAACCTGGCCCGATGCGCACCACCCTGCGCTCGCGCGCCTATGTCGACGAGAACGATGCGCGTGCCCGTGAGGCCTCCGACTACGCTGCCGCCTGCGTCACGCTGATGGCCAGCGACGGCGCCGCCCATCGCGGCCAGATCTGGAGCCCGGCCCTGTGACCGACATCATTTCCGCCGCGCTGCTGCTTTTCATCATCCTGGACCCGCTGGGCAACGTCCCGGTATTCCTCAGCCTGCTGCGCAACCTGCCACCCGAGCGGCAGCGGATCGTGCTCGCGCGCGAGCTGCTCATCGCGCTCGGCGTGCTGATGCTGTTCCTGTGGGGCGGCAAGTACGCGCTTGAAGTGATGCACCTGCGCCAGGAGTCGGTGTCGATCGCCGGCGGCATCGTGCTGTTCCTGATCGGTATCCGCATGATCTTCCCGCCACCGGAAGGCCTGATGGGCGAATTGCCGGACGGCGAGCCCTTCATCGTTCCGATGGCCATTCCGCTGGTCGCCGGCCCGTCCGGCATGGCGGCAGTAATGCTGATGGGCAGCGAGGATCCGACCCGTCTGGTCGACTGGAGCATCGCGCTGCTGATCGCCTGGTTCGTGACCGCGGCGATCCTGTTCGCCGCGCCGCTGCTCTACCGGCTGCTGGGGCGTCGCGTGCTGACGGCCGTCGAGCGGCTGATGGGCATGCTGCTGGTGGCCATTTCGGTGCAGATGTTCCTGGACGGGCTGGGCACGTACCTGCAGATTGCCGCCCCTTGATCGAGGCCGGGGCCGGGGGTGGGCGGTCGGCCCCATACCATGACGGTTGTCATCGGGCTGTAACGCGGCCCGCCTAGCATGTTAAACTGCCGTTAACCCCGGCGGGGATGGAACCGCGCCAGGGTGGGGGCTGTACCCACCACCTACCTGAAGTTTTCTTCCCGGTCGAACAGGGATCGCCACGAGCGCGTCCAGGTTCGGCCGTCATCACGTCACCGAGGCCACTGTAATGACCCATCCGAACCGCGTCCGGCTGTCCCGGCTCACGCTTGGCTTGCTCGCCGCCCTTGCCACCGCGCCCGCATTCGCGCAGAGCACCTCCGCCGGTGTCGGCGGCCGTGTCGTCGGCGCCGACGGCCAGCCCGTGGCCGGTGCCGAAGTCACCATCGTCCACGTCGAGTCCGGCACGGTCAGCCGCGCGGTCACCGGCGACGATGGCCGCTACAACGCGCGTGGCCTGCGTGTCGGCGGTCCGTACACCATCACCGTGAACAAGGCCGGCGCCGGTACCGAAACCCAGGAAGGCGTGTTCCTGAACCTTAACCAGGTCAACACCGTCAACGCCGACCTCGCGGGCGACGTGACCACGCTGGACTCGGTGCAGGCCATCGCGGCCATGGGTTCGGAAGTCTTCAGTGCCAACAAGATGGGCACCGGCAGCAACGTCACGCGCGAGGCCATCGAGGCCCTGCCGTCGGCCAACCGCAACATCCAGGACTACATCCGCCTCGACCCGCGCATCTCGCAGGTCAGCAAGTCCGACGGCGCCATCTCGGCCGGCGGCCAGAACACCCGGTACAACGCGATCCGCATCGACGGCGTCAGCGCCGCCGACCCGTTCGGCCTGGAGTCCAACAACCTGCCGACCGAGCGCCAGCCGGTCTCGATGGATGCCATCGAGGAAATCAACATCGACCTGGCCAACTACGACACCACGATCTCCGGTGGCACCGGCGCGGTGGTCAATGCGGTGACCAAGTCGGGCACCAACGAGTTCGACGGCACCGTGTATGCCGCCTACCGCGATGGCGACTGGGTCCGCAAGGACCTGCGTGGCGTCGAGTTCGCCGGTTTCGACAGCGAAGAGACCTACGGCATGACGTTCGGCGGCCCGCTGCTGCGCGACCGCCTGTTCTTCTTCGCCAACTACGAGAAGTTCACGCGCAACGCGCCCGGCACCAGCCTGTCCAGCACCCCGTTCTCCTCCGGCGATCCGGTCATCGACCAGGTGCGTGATGCGGCCGCCGAATACGGGATCGAAGCCGGTACGCTGAACCTGCCGGAAAACAGCAAGACCGAGATCGAGGAATACGCATTCAAGCTCGATTGGAACATCACCGAAGCACAGCGTGCGGCCCTGCGTTACAGCAAGACCGAGCAGAGCGTGCTGCGCTTCCCGCAGATCGACCAGGACAGCGTCGCGCTGAGCAGCTTCTGGTACGCCCAGCCCAAGACGTACGAAAGCATCACCGGTGAACTCTTCAGCGACTGGACCGACAGCTTCTCGACCGAGTTCAAGCTGAACTACAAGGATTACTCGGCCCTGCGCGCGCCGTTCTCGAACCTGCCGCAGATCCAGATCCGTGGCTTCGGGGCCAACAACGCCTCGGTGTACCTCGGCACGGAGCAGAACACCCACGTGAACATCGTGGAGTCCAAGGAGCTGACAGCCTTTGGCGCGGGTACCTGGTACGTGGGCGACCACACCATCAAGGCCGGCCTGGATTACAGCGAAAACGACATCCTGAATTTCTACGGTCGCAACCTCAACGGCGTGTACGTGTTCGACTCGCTGGATGACTTCCGCGACGGCAATGCGTCCAGCTACCAGCTGCGCGCCCCGCGTCCGGGTGGCAGCTACTCTGACATCCCGGCCGAGTACACCCTGAAGAACACCGGCTTCTTCCTGCAGGACAGCTGGGCGGTCAACTACAACCTGACCCTGATGGCCGGCGTGCGTTATGACCTGCCGAGCTTCAGCGACCAGCGCCTGTACAACCCGCGCATCGAGGAGCTCTACGGGTACGACAACACGAATACGGTGGATGACGGCCTGTGGCAGCCGCGCTTGGGCTTCAACTACACCTTCGACAGCGAGCGTCCGACACAGCTGCGCGGCGGCGTCGGCCTGTTTGGTGGCGCTGCACCGAACGTGTGGCTAGCGGGCGCCTACCAGAACACCGGCCTGAACTACGTCGAGTACGACCTGAGTGGCGACGAGACTCCAGCCTTCGATCCGAGCGTGCCGCCGTCCATTCCGGCCACGGGTGGCGCGGGCCGCAACAACGTCGACATCGTCGAGCCGGGCCTGCGGCTGCCGTCCGTGTGGAAGGCCAACCTGGCGCTTGATCACGAACTGCCGTGGTACGGCATCGTCGCGTCCGCCGAGCTGCTGCTCACCAGCGTCAACGACGGCCTGTACATGGACCGCCTCGACGTGATGAGCCCGACCACCTACGGCCCCGACGGTCGCGCGATCTACTGGAACGCGGCAGGCCTGGATCCGGCCAACTCCGGTCGCTTCGGCATGAGCAATGGCACCAACGGTGCCGGCGTCAAGGCCAACCGCCCGTCGGACATCGGCGACGTCATCCTGATCCGCAACACCAACAAGGGTGCGAGCCGCCAGCTGACCGTGGGCCTGGACAAGTCGCTGGTCGAGACCTTCGGCTGGTCGCTGTTTTACACCCACACCAGTGCCGAGGAGGTCAGCCCGCTGACCAGCTCGCAGAACACCTCCAACTGGGGCAGCACGCTGTCGTTCAACGCCAATGATCCGGTCGCCTACAACTCGCGCTATGCGATCCGCGACCGCGTCACGGGCACGGCGACCTGGCAGCGCGATTTCTTCGGTGACAACACCACCCGCGTGTCGTTCTTCTACGAAGGCCGCTCCGGCCGTCCGTTCAGCTACATCTACTACAACGACATCAACGGCGACGGGGCCAACACCAACGACCTGTTCTACGTGCCCGCCGCCCCCGGCGACGTGCTGTGGACCGGTGGTGCGGCGATGGAGCAGGCGTTCTTCGCGTGGCTGGATGAGAATCCCGAACTGCAGGCATACCGCGGTCAGGTGGCCCCGGCCAACGGCTTCCGCGCCGGCTGGGTGAACAACTTCGACGTCCGCATCAGCCAGGAGCTTCCGGGCTTCGTGCCCGACCACAAGGCGGAGCTGGCGTTGGACATCATGAATGTCGGCAACCTGCTCAACGAGGACTGGGGCCTGATCGACGACTACGGCTTCTTCTCGACCCGCCGCGTGGCGAACTACGCCGGTATCGATCCTGAAACCGGCAAGTACGTCTACAACTTCTCCGGCTCGACGGACAACCCGCAGATCCAGGAGAACAACAACGACAAGGGCAACACCGGCGTGTCCCGCTGGTCGGTGATGGCCAGCTTCAAGTACAAGTTCTGATCCACCTGCGCCCTGTGGGCAGGCAAGCGGCCGGGGGAAACCCCGGCCGTTTTCTTTTGTGGACGACGCTGGTTAGAGTCACCGCCACGAAAACGACAGAAAAAACGAGAACGACGCATGTCAGCACCCGCCATTGCCACCCGCCTGCCCACCGTCAACGCCCGGATCTACCCGCGCGGGGGGCTGGATGTTCTGTCACGCGACGAGGTCGCCCGGCTGCGGGACGTGTCCACGGGCATGCACGATTTGCTGCGCCGCTGTGCACTGGCCGTGCTGACCAGCGGCAGCACGTCCGACGACCCGCGCGCCGCGCAGGAGCTGTACCCGGACTTCGACATCCAGGTCGAACAGCAGGACCGCGGCCTTCGCATCGACCTGAGCAACGCGCCCGGCATGGCCTTCGTGGATGGCGAAATCATCCGCGGCGTCGCTGAGCTCCTGTTCGCGGTGGTGCGCGACCTGGCCTACACCGCGATCGAGCTGGACGGGCCGGCCGGTGGGCGCAACCTGTCGACCAGCGCGGGCATCACCGATGCGGTCTTCGACCTGCTGCGGAACGCGCGCGTGCTGCAGCCGGCCGATCCCAATCTGGTGGTGTGCTGGGGCGGGCACTCGATCAACCGCGACGAGTACATGTACACCAAGGAAGTGGGCTACCAGCTGGGCCTGCGCGCGCTGGACATCTGCACCGGGTGCGGTCCGGGAGCCATGAAGGGCCCCATGAAGGGCGCGACCATCGCCCATGCGAAGCAGCGCGTCCGCCGCGGCCGCTACGTGGGCGTGACCGAGCCGGGCATCATCGCCGCGGAGTCGCCCAACCCGATCGTCAACCATCTGGTGATCATGCCGGACATCGAGAAGCGCCTGGAGGCCTTCGTCCGCATCGGCCACGGCATCATCGTGTTCCCGGGTGGCGTGGGTACCGCCGAGGAGATCCTCTACCTGCTGGGCATCCTGCTGCGAGAGGAAAATGCCGGCATACCGTTCCCGCTGATCCTGACGGGGCCCACCGCATCGGCGCCGTATTTCGAGCAGATCGACAAGTTCCTCCGCCTGACGCTGGGCGAGGCGGCCACATCGCGTTACGAAATCATCATCGGCGACCCGCCGACCGTGGCCCGCCGGATGGCGGCGGGCATCCGGAAGGTGCGCGAGCATCGTCTGGCGCAGCGCGACTCGTTCTTCTTCAACTGGTCGATCGACATCCCGCTGGCGTTCCAACAGCCGTTCGTGCCCAGCCACGAGGCGATGACCGCCCTCGACCTGCACCACGGCCGCAAGCCGCATGAGCTGGCTGCCGACCTGAGACGCGCGTTCTCCGGCATCGTGGCCGGCAACGTCAAGGAAGACGGGATGCGGCGGATCGAGGCGCATGGTCCTTTCGAGATCCACGGCGACACCGACATGATGCAGTCGCTCGACGCGCTGCTGAGGGCCTTTGTCGAACAGCGCCGGATGAAGATCGCGGGGGAATACAAGCCGTGCTACCGCGTGGTGGCCTGAGCCGACGCGGCTTCTACTGAAGGGGCGCCGCCGACATGTGTCTGCCGTCCCGCGTCAGTCCGTCGCTGGGAGTGGTACGCGTACAGAGGCCACGTAGCGTCCATTCTCCATGCCAGCCTGCAAGTGTCCGCGTCCGCCGGTCAGTGCTTCGATGCGCGCCTGCGAGGAACTGAGCCCAACCCGATGGCCACCCGCACCGGGTGCGGCAGTGGCGGTGCTTGGCAGGGGATTAGCCACCTGGATCAATACCGCGTCGCGCAGCACTTCGACTGTGATTTCCACCGCACCGCCTCCCGGCATGCGCTCGATTCCATGTCGGATCGCGTTCTCGACAAGGGGCTGGATCGACAATGCCGGGACGTTCACGGTGGGTAGTTGATCGGGCAATTGCCACAGCACCTGTAGGCGCTCGGCGAACCGTAGCGACTCGATCTCCAAGTAGCGGCGGGCCAAAGCGAGTTCATCGGCCAGTGGAATGTCCCGAGGTCCTGCCAGCGCCGCTCTGAAAAGGTCCGCGAGGTCAACCAGCAGTCGCTCGGCCTCCTCGGGCCGTTGGTGTACCAGTGCGACCCCCGTATTAAGCGTGTTGAAAAGGAAATGGGGCCGGATGCGTGCTTGCAGGGCTTCCAACTCGGCTTGCTTCGCGCGGATGGCCAGTTGCCTGGCGCGCCTGTGATTCTGGAAGGCTGCCAGACCCAACAGTCCCACCGCCAGCGCGATGCCGGATGCGCGTAACGACACGTCGTGCCAGGTCGGGACCTGGGTCGCGGCAACTGGTCGGAAAATCAACCACAAGATCGAGACTGCTGCCCACGTGTTCGCAAGCAGCAGCGCGAGCGCTATGTAGGCAACGCGTTGGGCGCGGAGACGGGCAAGCAGCCGATTCAGGCCGTACATCATCGCCAGCGTGGTGAGGAGAATCCATTCCACGACTACGCTGATTCGCCACAACAGGGCCCAGCGGCTGGCATCGGTGGGCGAGGCGAGCGTCACGACCAGCGACACGCCCACGCCCGCGCCCAGTACCCAAAGAATGGCGCGGACACTCCAAAGCGCCTCCAAGGGGTTGTCGCGTCGTATGAATGGGGTAGGCATGGAGGTCGCTAGTCTCACGGTGTTGGGGGGCAGTGTGCCGGATTGGGGCTCTTCCGCCCCACTGCACACGACCGCCTCCCGACGTCCACCCCCCGATTTCGACCGCCTGTCCCTTTTGGTTCGCATTCGGCTCGGCGCGCGGGTAACTTGTGGGCGTTTCCGGGGAGTGGACATCCGATGCGGCAGGCACACGTCAGGGGCTTCACGTTGATCGAGTTGCTGGTCACGATCGCCGTGCTCGCAATTCTCCTCGCGCTGGGCCTGCCCAGTTTCCAGGGCTCCCTCCGCTCGAACCGTCTGGCAACCACGACCAACGAACTGCTGGCTACGCTGTCACTGGCGCGCACCGAGGCTATCCGCAACACCCGAGGCGCGGGCGTATGCCCCAGCCAGGACGGGACAGCGTGTGGTGGCAGCTGGAACCAGGGCTGGCTGGTCTGGTCGGACCTTGATGGCGGGGGAGACCTCGACGCGAATGAAACCACGCTTCGCTTCACCCGGGTGGATGACCGGTTGCGGGTGACCGCGCCCAACGCTGGCGTCCTTCGATTCGATGCACGAGGTCGCCTTGACCCTGCCTTGGGAGGTGCGCAGCAGATCGGGCTTCGTTCCGAGTCGTGCCCAGCAGAGCAGGAGCTTGTCCGGCGCGTCAATGTGAACCCTACGGGTCAGGTCAACGTTTCGAAGGAGGCATGCTCGTGATCGGTACGCGTGTCCATCGCCACCCGCCTACGGGTCGTCAGCAGTCCGGGTTCAGCCTCATTGAGGTGCTGGTCGCAATTCTCGTCATGGCGTTCGGGCTTCTTGGTTTCGCCCTGCTGCAGACGATGAGCCTGAGGTTTGCGCAAGGTGCCAACCAGCGCACGCAAGCGACGAACCTTGCGTACGATCTGCTCGACCAGATGCGTGCCAATCGGGTGGTAGCAGGACAGTACGAAGATGCCTCGTTCAACGCCGGCAGTGTTACCGGTTGCAGTGCGAATGACAGGCCAGTAGGGGTGATGAATGTCTCGGACAATATTCGGCGTTGGCAGTGTCAGGTGGTCAATCATCTCGGTATGGAATCAGAGGCGGAAGTGACCGTCGACAATGCGAATGTGATGGTTCGTATCAATTGGGGTGAGGAGCGATGGAGCGACGGGGAAGGACCCAACTTCCAAGTGAGGAGCCGCCTGTGACGCCCGTAACGCCACACCGCATGGCCGGCCTTTCGCTGATCGAATTGATGGTCGCGTTGTTAATCAGCACCATCCTGACCTTGGGACTGGTGGAAGTGTTCGCCGCTTCGCGCGCGGCTTACCAGATGTCCGAAGGTTTGGCGCGTGTCCAGGAAAACGGCCGCTTCGCTATGGACTATCTGCAGCGTGATCTTCGTATGGTGGGCCATTTTGGGTGCGTGAACGACCAGGCCCATAAATTGAAAACCGGGCATTTCAGCGTCCACACCGCTGCCGGAGTTGGAGCGCCACTGGATTTCAGCCGGTCCATTCAAGGCTTTGAAGCAAATGGCACTGCGCCTGGTCAGACACTGAATGTGGGGACGCCGACCAGCGGGTGGACACCAGGGTTGCCAGCACATTTGGCTGCTTTGGGTCCTCGGGCGGGCAGCGACATTGTCATGCTGCGATTTCTTCGCAGTAGCGGAGCGCCTATTACTAACATCGCCACGGGAGGCGCTAATACGACTCTAAGAGTCGAACTGGACGACTGGCAGAACTTGAAAGAGGAGGGCGTGGCCAACCCAACGTTGTTTGGAATGGCGGACTGCACCTACGTGGACGTATTTCCAGGGGTGGGTAACGAGGCTATGGGGACTGCAACAGCCAACGTTGCAATCGACCGTTACACGTCGGGAAACGTCTCACTCTATCGAGCAGAAGCCATCGCGTATTACGTTGCCAATGGCGCTAGTGGGAGACCTGCACTCTGGCGCGCGCGATGGAATGCGGCGGGGGCTGCACAGGCGGAAGAGCTGGTCGAGGGTATTGAAAGCCTTCAACTCTTGTACGGACAGGATCAGTCTGTCGATGTTTCAGACTTCACAGGCTTTATTGCCAACCAAGTAACCGCCGCAACGATTGGCAGTGCCGCGGGCGTAGCGGGTGAAGAGGCGTGGCGCAGGGTCGGGCTCGTTCAGATGGCAGTGGTTGCAAGTAGCGTCAATCCAGCTACGGCTCCGGGGGCTGTAGCGGCCGGTCCGTTCGCCTTGGGCGTGGAGGTAAATGCGCCAGATGATGGTCGATATCGCACGACCTACGAATCGACGGTTGCTATTAGGAACAGGTTGTACGGGCAATGAGGATTACTGAAATGCGCGCGTCCGTTAGATCATCTCGTTCGAGAAGGCCTTTGGGTCGTGTGAACCAAAGGGGTGCCGTTCTCTACGTGGCGCTGATCATGCTGATCTTGCTTGCGATGATCGGAATCGTGGGTATGCAGGTGACCGGAATGCAGGAGCGGATGGCGTTCAATTATCGAAGCGTGAATCTAGCATTCCAGAATGCCGAAAGGCGCGCGCGTGAAGTGGAGTGCTTCGTTGAATCCGAAGTGAACCGGACGGCTGCGACGTGCGGCGAGGTAGACATTAATCCCCTCTGTGACGACGGCTTCGATGCAGCAGGTTGGGCGCGCACGCAGTCGCTCAACGCGCCACTCGAGGACCGTGTCAACGTCAGGGCCATTGGTGAGTGCATCATGGGTAATAGCAGCTTGTCGGAAGGCACGCGAGCGGTAGACGAAGACCCATCGCCTGTCTACCAGGTGACCACCTACGCTACAGACCCAGACTCCCCCGACGGTGCCGGTGCTGACGCCGCCGTCGATACAATTTACCGACCCTGAGGCGCCTGTCATGGCTCTCCTGAACAAATCCGTCATTTCCGTTGCTGCCGCTCTCGCCCTGCTAGGTGGGCTTGGTTACTTGGCCCACACAGCGAATGCCGTGCAGGGTAAAGGCGTGCTTGCGCAGGCACCGCTGAATATCCAAACGAATACGAAGCCCGCCTTCGTCATGGCCATCGACGATTCGGGCTCGATGACGTTCCAGACGATGTTCCCGGGCCAGGACGGCGAAGCCTGCTGGAGCAACGGCAGCTTCTTCTCGAGCGGGAGCCTGCGCACCAGCGGCGAATGCAATTACTTCTACGTGCTCCCCGGGCCGCGCATCGGCGGTGCCTACTACGGTATTCCGCAGTTTGATTCGTTCGGCTTTGCGCGCTCGCCCGATTACAACCCTTCCTACTACAGTCCTTTCGAGACCTACGAACCCTGGATCAACGCAAACCTTGCCAGCTACGGCGACGCCAGCACTTCGAGTACGCGTATCGACCCGCGCAACAGTGATTCGATCGACCTGTTCAGTGACCGGTTTTCGACGGCCGACGACGAGCGCGTTGTAATCCGCGATGGAATGGTCATCCCGGCGAATACGCGGTTCCGCTATGGCGGTAACACCTACAGTCTCAACAACGACTACACGTGGAATAACGGCGGTGCCTACATTTCAGTCGAGTACTACCCCGCCACGTTTTATCTGAAGACGAATCCGGCGCTGCCGGGATACACCGCGCCGGTCCGAATCAACAATGCCTGCGGCAATGGGTGTGACCTGTACCGGTACCGCCCCAACACCACGGCCACGCGGCAGAACTTTGCGAACTGGTTCTCGTACTACGGCAATCGCAATCGCGCAATGGTTGCGGGCATGACGCGGGCCATGTCCGACGTCAACAACATGAGCGTGGGCTATTTCCGCATCAACCAGCATGGAAGCTACGACAACCCGATTGGCAGCTCGGGTGAACGGGTCAGCATGCAAGACATGGCCGACGTGGACTCGACGACGAAAGGGAAGAAGAAGCTTTACAGCGAAATGCTCGCGTTGCCGGCTTCCGGCGGAACACCCAATCGGCAGGCGGTCAACGCCGCAGGCCTCCAGTTTACGCGCACTGACTCGGGCGCACCGGTGCAGCTGTCCTGCCAGAAGAACGCGGTCATGCTGTTCACGGATGGATACAGCAACAACGGTGGTCCGACCGTGGGGAACAACGATGCGGGCATGGGCGCGCCGTTCACCGACGGCCACTCCAATACAATGGCGGACATTGCCACCCGCTTCTACCTCAATGTGGACGGCTCGGTGGGCGCGAGCGGCACCTCGCCGTTGCGGTCCGACCTTTCGAAGGGCAACGTGCCCGTGCCGGACGCCTGCTCGAGCGCCAATCCGGACCGTTCGCTGGACTGCCAGTCGAACCTGCACGTCAACTTCTACGGCGTCACGCTCGGTGCCCGCGGCAATCTGTACAACCCGAACCTGACGCAGAACGCGTACACCACGCCGGCGATCTACAACAGCTGGCCGCAGCGACAGGACGATCAGCCAAGTACGGTCGACGATATCTGGCACGCAGCCGTCAATACGCGCGGCGAATACATCAACGCCAAGACGCCGCGCGATATCACCGAGGCCATGCGCCGCATTCTTGCCACCGTGGGCGGCGGGCAGACGCCCTCCGGCAGTATTGCCTTGACCGGCGCACGCGTTGGTTCGGGCTCCTTCACGGCGGTGCCCCAGTATGCGTCCGACAACAATGGGACCGACTGGTACAGCCGCCTGACAGCCGAATCGGTGACCGCTGATCCGTTGACCGGAGAGCTGTCCGGTACCACATTGTGGGAAGCCGCCAGCAAGCTGCCGTCTGCGGCGTCCCGGCGCATTTTCGTGGGCAAGACGACAGGCAATGTCGTACCGACCGTCAGCTCTTTCACCAGCAGTAGCGTGTCGCTGGCGGAACTCTGCGGCGGGCCCCTCGCACTATGTTCGACGGGCACCACGGGGCGTAAATCGATCCAGGGCGGCCTGGGGATCAACCTGAGCGAAGCTGTCGCCTACCTGCGCGGTGACCAGGCCCTCGAGACCTCCACCACCAAGCCGTTGCGCAAGCGCACCACGCGGCTGGGCGACATTGTCAACTCCAGTCCCGTCGTGACTTCGCCGTTCAACGACTATGGCTATCGCTCGCTTCGTGGCGTTTCTGCCGGCAGCTATGACCCGTACGATTACGACGTGTATCTTGAAAGCAAGTCGACGCGGGATCCGATGGTATTCGTGGGCGCCAACGACGGCATGTTGCACGCGTTCAACGGCAAGACGGGTGTAGAGGAGTTCGCCTATATCCCGTCGGCCGCGCTGGGTCATATGGGCAACCTGTTGTTCCCCTACAAGGCGGCCGACAAGAACGACCAAGTCTTCAACCACCGCTACTACGTCGATGGGCCCATCAACGTTTCCGACGCGTACCTGGGTGGGGCGTGGAAGACGGTGCTGGTCGGCACGATGGGTGCAGGTGGTCGAGGCGTGTTCGCGCTCAACGTGACCAACCCTGGCTCGTTTGGCATCGGAAGCGTGCTGTGGGACATTAATGACCAGGTTTCCGATGCGACGATCCGTAACAATATCGGGAACGTTCTCGGTCAGCCGGTCATCGTGCCGGTAAAGATCGGCAGCGCGGTCCGATGGAAGGCCGTTTTCGGTAACGGGTACAACAGCGTCAATAATCGCGCCGTACTTTTCATTGTCGACATGGAGACCGGGGCCGCGACCACTGTACAGGCGAGTGAGGCGTCCCAGCCGGGCGCCAACGGGCTGGGCAACATTATTGCCATCGACCGGTTCGTGGGCAGCACGACGACCGCGGGCCGTGATGGCTATGCCGATACAGTGTATGCCGGTGACCAGAACGGCGCGGTGTGGAAGTTCGACCTACGCAGTGCATCGCCGGCCGCGCAGAGTGCTCCGTTGTTCGTAGCAGTGGATGGTGCGGGAAACCGCCAGCCCATTACGGGCGGATTCGAGGCCGCAGCCGGGCCGCGTGGTGGAGTGATGCTCTACTTCGGCACCGGCAGCTTCTCATTCGTCAACGATCCCTCGGACAAGCAAGTGCAGACGTTCTACGCGGTCCTGGACGAGGGAGCGCCTGTTACGCGTGCGCAGCTGCACGTCCAATCTGTGATAGGTGAGGGCGGCGGTGCCCGCCAGATCACGATGACCCCAATGGCGGCGGGTAAGCGAGGTTGGTACATCGACCTGCTTGTCGGATCGGCGGCGACCGGTGAAAGGTTTGTCGGCATGCCACGCGTCGACAGCGGCATCATTTTCTTCCCGACTTTTGATCCTAACAGCACCGACGCGTGCGCAACGGGGGGCTCAAACCGACTTTATGGCGTTGACTCTCTGAGCGGTGCAGCGGCGCTCTCGGCTGTGAGGGTTGGTTCGCCCGATGGCGCCTCGCCCGGTAATGGAACGGGTGCGTTGGTGCTGGATAACAGCGGATCGTCTCCTGTGAGGGATGTTGCGATCCTCACGTCACCGCGTC
>CBIHLN010000019.1:0-38994 GCA_966210725.1 uncultured Lysobacter sp.
GGCGGCTGGTGAGGAACTTGCCGCCGCTGCGGTCCTTGACGCCGGCGAACGGCGAATCGTTGACCTGGAAGGTCATCGAGATCGTCGGCTCGTCGACCGTCAGCACCGGCAGCTGCTCGACCGCGGACGGGTCGCACAGCGTGTCGGAAATGCCCAGCGGGTCCACGCCCGAGAACGCGATGATGTCGCCGGCGCCGGCCTCGGGCACTTCCACGCGCTCCAGGCCCATGAAGCCCAGCACCTGCAGCACCTTGCCGTTGCGGGTCTTGCCCTCGCGGTCGATCACGGTGACCTGCTGGTTGGTCTTGACCTTGCCGCGCTGGATGCGGCCGATGCCGATCATGCCGACGTAGCTGTTGTAGTCCAGGCTGGTCACGCGCATCTGGAACGGGCCGTCCGGGTCGACCGGCGGCGCCGGCACGTGCTGGCAGATGGCCTGGAACAGCGGCGTCATGTCACCGTCGCGCACGCTCTCGTCCATGCCGGCGTAGCCCTGCAGGCCAGAGGCATAGACGGTGGTGAAGTCGAGCTGCTCGTCGGTCGCGCCCAGGCGGTCGAACAGGTCGAAGGTCTGGTCCAGCACCCAGCTGGCGCGCGCGCCCGGGCGGTCGACCTTGTTGACCACCACGATCGGCTTGAAGCCCATCGCGAACGCCTTCTGCGTGACGAAGCGCGTCTGCGGCATCGGGCCGTCCATCGCATCGACCAGGATCAGCACCGAGTCGACCATCGACAGCACGCGCTCGACCTCGCCACCGAAGTCGGCGTGGCCCGGGGTGTCGACGATGTTGATGCGCCAGGTCTCGCCGTCCGGGTCGGTCCAGCGGATGGCGGTGTTCTTGGAGAGGATCGTGATGCCACGCTCCTTCTCGATGTCGTTGCTGTCCATGACGCGGTCGGGCACGACGGCGCGCTCGTCCAGGGTGCCGGACTGCTTGAGCAGCTGGTCGACGAGGGTGGTCTTGCCATGGTCGACGTGGGCGACGATGGCAATGTTGCGCAGGCGTTCGACGGAGTTGGATGCGGACATGCGGACAGGGCGCCGTTCGACGCTCGGGACAGGGAGGAAGCCGGCCATTATAGCGGCCAAACCGGCCTGAATGCGGGCATCCGGGCGGCGCTGGGGTATTCTTGGCGGCCCCCTGTTCACGCCGCCGCTGGCGCCCGTGTCCAACCCCCACCAGGAGTCCCGCATGAGCCTCATCGCCACGTTTGAAACCGACCGCGGCCCGATCCGCATCCAGCTGGAGCCCGAGAAGGCGCCGCTG
Organism: uncultured Lysobacter sp.; assembly: GCA_966210725.1. GTDB lineage: Bacteria > Pseudomonadota > Gammaproteobacteria > Xanthomonadales > Xanthomonadaceae > Lysobacter_C. The sequence continues at coordinate 1,269 of CBIHLN010000019.1, forward strand.
ACGGTCGCCAACTTCGCCAACCTCGCCCAGCGCGGCTTCTACGACGGGCTGAATTTCCACCGCGTGATCAACGACTTCATGGTCCAGGGCGGCTGCCCGCAGGGCAGTGGCACCGGCGGCCCGGGCTACCGCTTCGAGGACGAAACCAAGAACGGCCTGGGCCACGAGCGCGGCGTGCTGTCGATGGCCAACGCCGGCCCGGGCACCAACGGCAGCCAGTTCTTCATCACCCACGTGGCGTGCCCGTGGCTGGACGGCAAGCACACCGTCTTCGGCAAGGTGATCGAGGGCCAGGAGGTGGTGGACGCCATCAAGCAGGGCGACATCATCAACAAGGTGAAGCTGGAGGGTGATGTCGACGCCGCGCTGGCCGCCAAGGCCGACCGCGTGGCCGAGTGGAACTCCACGCTCGACGCCAAGGCCTGATCCGGGGCGCCCGGGGGACCCCGGGACCGCCGGTCACGACGCCCGCCACCGTGCGGGCGTCGTCGTTTCCGCGGCCGGCCGGCCCCGGCCTAAATGGTTTCACGTGGTACTATTTTCCGGCTGATGGCCGCTGTCGCGGCCGTTCCGTCGAACCCCCACGAGGTCACCACGATGCCCCAGCTCGCCCGGCGCATCGGTCGCGCCAAGCCCAGCGCGATCATGCAGATTGCCGAGAAGGCCAAGCGCCTGAAGTCCGAAGGCCGCGACATCATCAGCTTCTCGATCGGCGTCCCGAACTTCCTCCCCGGCGAACACGTCTACGAGGCCGCCCGCCAGGCACTGGCGCACGACTCCGGCCAGTACGGCAGCAACCGCGGCAGCGACGCGATGCTCGATGCGTTCCTCGAGCACATCAACAAGATCGGCATGACCGGCTACGGCCGTGTCAACCTCGCCACCGGCGTGGGCGCCAAGCACGTGCTCTACAACCTGGCCGAGGCGCTGCTGGACGAGGGCGACACGATCGCCTTCCCGACGCCGTACTGGACCAGCTACCTGGACATCGCCGAGATCGTCAACGCGAAGGTCGAGCTGCTGCCGTGCCCGCCCGAGCAGGACTACAAGCTGACCCCGGCGCAGCTTGACGCCGCGCTGGCGAAGAAGCCGCGCCTGTTCCTGTTCAACAACCCGTCCAACCCGACCGGCATGGTCTACGCGAAGGACGAGATCGGTGCGCTGGCCGATGTCATCGCCAAGTACCCGGACACCTGGGTCATCACCGACGACATCTACAACCGGATGGTGTTCGACGGCGTGGGCTACCACAACTTCGTGCACGCGCGCCCCGAGCTGCGCGACCGCGTGATCTTCGTCGACTCGCTGTCCAAGACCTACGGCATGCCGGGCTGGCGCGTGGGCTTCATGGCCGGGCCGGAGGTCGTCGCTCAGGCCGTGGTGACGATGAACTCCAACCACATCACCAACCTGCCGGAAATCGTCAGTGCCGCCGCGGTGGCCGCGCTGTCGGGCCCGCAGGACGTACCCGAAGCCAAGTGCGCCGAGTTCCAGTCCAAGCGCGACCAGGTCATGGACGTGATGAACGCGATCCCGGGCGTGGTCTGCCCGCGGCCGCAGGGTGCGTTCTACGTGTTCCCGGACGTGAGCTGCGCCTTCGGCAAGACGCACGGGCCGACCGGCAAGGCCATTGCCAACGACGTGGACTTCTGCAGCGTGCTGCTGGAGGCCAAGGGCGTGGCCTGCGTGCCGGGTTCGGCCTTCGGCGAACCACGCGCGATGCGCATCAGCTACACCTGCCCGACGCCGCAGCTGGAGCCGGGCATGCAGCGCATCCGGGAGTTTTTCGGCGAGCTGTCGTAAGGGCAGGGCGGCCTCGTGCGTGCGCTCGTGCTGCTGGTGCTGGCCGCCCTCGTCGGCGGCTACCTGCATTTCCGCGAGCCACCCGCGCCCGAGCTGCAGCCCGGCGACCCGCGCCACGATACGGGTGAGTCGCGCATCGTGATGCTGGCCGCCGACTGGTGCGGCTACTGCCGCAAGCAACGCAAGGATTTCGAGCTGGCCAACGTGCGCTACCGCGTCCTCGACATCGAAACGCCCGAAGGCGACCGCGCCATGAAGGCGTTGGGTGCACGTGGCGTGCCGGTCACCGTGATCGGCCAGGACGTGGTGCGCGGCTACGACACCGCCGCGCTCGACGAATACCTCCAACCCCTCGGTTACCGCGTCTACTGACGCGCGCCCCCACCCATCCCCGCGAAGGATTTCCCCATGAAGACTCCCGTCCGCGTTGCCGTCACCGGTGCTGCCGGCCAGATCGGCTACTCCCTGCTGTTCCGCATCGCCTCCGGCGAAATGCTGGGCAAGGACCAGCCGGTCATCCTGCAGATGCTCGAGCTGCCGATGGAGAAGGCCCAGGCAGCGCTCAAGGGCGTGATGATGGAGCTGGAAGACTGTGCGTTCCCGCTGCTGGCCGGCATGGTCGGCACCGACGACGCCGAAGTCGCGTTCAAGGACGCCGACATCGCCCTGCTGGTCGGCGCGCGTCCGCGCGGCCCGGGCATGGAGCGCAAGGACCTGCTGCTCGAGAACGCCAAGATCTTCACCGCCCAGGGCGCCGCGCTGAACAAGGTCGCCAGCCGCGACGTCAAGGTGCTGGTGGTCGGCAACCCGGCCAACACCAACGCCTACATCGCCATGAAGTCCGCCCCGGACCTGCCGGCCAAGAACTTCACCGCGATGCTGCGCCTGGACCACAACCGCGCACTCAGCCAACTGGCCAACAAGGCCGGCGTCGCCGTGGCCGACATCGAGAAGCTGGTCGTGTGGGGCAACCACAGCCCGACCATGTACCCGGACTACCGCTTCGCCACCGTCAACGGGCAGTCGCTGAAGGACAAGATCAACGACGCCGACTGGAACGCGAATGAATTCATCCCGAAGGTGGGCAAGCGCGGCGCGGCCATCATCGAAGCGCGCGGCCTGTCGTCGGCCGCCTCGGCCGCCAACGCTGCCATCGATCACATCCGCGACTGGGTGCTGGGCACCGACGGCAAGTGGGCCACCATGGGCGTGCCGTCCGACGGCAGCTACGGCATCCCGGAAGGCGTGATCTACGGCGTGCCCGTGACCTGCGCCAACGGCGAGTACACCCGCGTCACCGACCTGCCGGTCGACGACTTCAGCCGCGCCGCCATGGACAAGACGCTGGCCGAGCTGGAGGAAGAGCGCGCCGGCGTGGCGCACCTGCTGGGCTGATCATTACTTCAGGTGTTGTCATGGAGGGCGGCCCGGTGGGTCGCCCTCGTCACATTCGGAGCCGAGAGCAATGGAAGGAGTTGCGTCCCACGTCTGGAGCAGAGCCGTCTCTCGGAGGATTTTTTTTCTGGAGATTGCTGCGATTGTGGTCCTCGCGGCAGTCCTCGCTGTCCAGTTCGCTCCAGAGCCCTTTAGCGACTGGCGATACTACTGGGACGCCGCAGGTAATCCCGACCGCTATGAGCGGGGCGGTGCCGCCTTGGTCTTGCTGGGGTGGCTCAAACAACTCGGCGCTTCTCCCCACCTGACGATGCTGGTGCTTAACCTGGCCGCGGGGATTGCCACATTGGTGCTCGCACGCCGCGTGGATCCGACGCCGGGCAAATGGGCATCCCACTTGGTTGCCCTGTACCTGCTGCTGTTGACGCCGTACTTTGGCATCGTCCAGTTCGACCTCATCGCTACCATGAGTCTGGGCCTTGGCTTGGCGCTGATCCTGCGTCCGTCTTTCCGAATAAGCCGGCTCGGTTCAGTGGCGATGGCTATCGTCGCGATCGCCGCGGCCGTGTCCACCCGTCCCCAATTCCTGCTGGTGTTGTCCACCTTGAGTGGGCTGTTGGTCCTGGCCTGGTGGGCGGGCAGGAAGCACCGGACCGGCTTGCAGATCCACGTCGCAGTCGTCCTTTTTGCAGGTGCATTGGCGGGCTTCGGCTTCGACTCCGCGCTTCGCGCCAATGCCGAGCGCAGCGGCGCGATCCGGACGAACTCATCGGTGACCCTGTATTCGGGCCTGCTGGCCTCTTCCACTCGTCTCGCCGACTGTGGCCGATGGTCCGTCGAAGCAACGGCGACTATGCGGTCCGATCTGGAAAAGCCGCTGGCGCAGGCTGTGGTCGAGCGCCTCCAGTTGCAACCAGTCTCGCACTGGGTGGCCGTGATGATTTGCAAGGTCCCGCAGATCGTCACTCCACCGCCGTTTGCGTGGTCGTGGCTGGTGGAGTCGCCATCGCAAGAATCACCACCGTCCGCAGAAACCCTACGGAAGGTCGCATTGATCGAACAACTGATCTATCGATCCCTCTCGGTGCTGTTCTACATTCTGACTCTGGTGTTGGCATGGCGGCACCGGTCGGGCACCGGCCTCGGGTGGCTGCCGGTTCTCTGGCTGCTGGCATTCGGTCTGGTCCACCTTGTCTTCGAGGTGCAGGGGCGATACTTCCTCGCGATGCTCCTCCTCTTGCCGGTCCTCTGCGCCCTGGTGATACGGAACGAAAGGCCCGAAGCCGAGCGTCCTGAGCGGCTCGGATAGAATGATGAGCTCGCCACCCGAACTGGGAAATACATGAACCGCGTCTCTAACGGCACGAAGTTCCGGGCCGCCATCGAAGAAGAATCCCCCTTGCAGGTCATGGGCGCGATCACCGCCTACGCCGGCCTGATGGCCAAGCGGGTGGGCTACAAGGCGCTGTACCTGTCGGGCGGCGGCGTGGCGGCCAACTCGCTGGGCATGCCCGATCTGGGCATCAGCACCATGGAGGACGTGCTGACCGACGCGCGCCGCATCGTCGACGCCACCGGCATGCCACTGCTGGTGGACATCGACACCGGCTGGGGCGGGGCCTTCAACATCGGCCGCACGGTGCGTTCGTTCGAGCGCGTCGGCGTCGCCGCCGTGCACATGGAGGACCAGGTCGGCCAGAAGCGCTGCGGCCACCGGCCCGGCAAGGAAGTCGTGTCCAAGGGCGAGATGGTCGACCGGGTGAAGGCGGCCGTCGATGCACGGACCGACGACGGTTTCGTGGTCATGGCGCGGACCGATGCCGCGGCGGTGGAAGGCGTGGATGCCGCGATCGAACGTGCCGTCGCCTACGTAGAGGCCGGCGCCGACATGATCTTCCCGGAGGCGATGGGTTCGCTCGACGACTACCGCCGCTTCAAGCAGGCGGTGAAGGTGCCGATCCTGGCCAACCTCACCGAGTTCGGCAGCACGCCGTTCTACACCGTCGACGAGTTGCGCGAGGCCGGTGTCGACATCGCCCTGTACTGCTGCGGCGCGTATCGCGCCATGAACAAGGCGGCGCTGAATTTCTACGAGACGGTGCGTCGCGACGGCACCCAGAAGCACATCATCGACACCCTGCAGACGCGCGCCGAGCTGTACGACTACCTCGGCTACCACGCCTACGAAGACAAGCTCGACGCGCTGTTCGCATCGGGCAAGGCCGATTGACCCGCCGGCGTCCGGCTGTGCCCGTACGCCCGCTGGACCAGAGAGAGGATTGAATATGAGCGAGACCAGCACCCTTCCCAAGCCCAAGAAGTCGGTGGCCCTCTCGGGCACGGCCGCGGGTAACACCGCGCTGTGCACCGTCGGTCGCAGCGGCAACGACCTGCACTACCGCGGCTATGACATCAAGGACCTGGCCACGAAGTCGACGTTCGAGGAGGTCGCGCACCTGCTGGTCCACGGCGCATTGCCGACCGCCTCGCAGCTCAAGGCCTATCGCACCAAGCTCAAGCGCATGCGCGGGCTTCCGGCGATCGTGACCGACGCGCTGGAGCTGGTGCCGGCCAACGCCCATCCGATGGATGTACTGCGTACGGGCTGTTCGGTGCTGGGCACCGTGCTGCCGGAGCGCGACGGGCATCCGGCCTCCGCGGCGCGCGACATCGCCGACACGCTGGTCGCCAGCTTCGGCTCCATGCTGCTGTACTGGTGGCACTTCACCCGCAACGGCCGCCGTATCGATGTGGAAACCGACGACGACTCCGTGGCCGGCCACTTCCTGCACCTGCTGCACGGCGAGCCGCCAAGCGCCCTGCACGTGGAGTCCCTGGACAAGTCCCTGGTGCTGTACGCCGAGCACGAGTTCAATGCCTCGACCTTCACCGCGCGCGTGATCGCCGGCACCGGCAGCGACCTGCACTCGTGCATCACCGGTGCCATCGGTGCCCTGCGTGGGCCGAAGCACGGCGGCGCCAACGAAGTGGCGATGGATATCATCAGCCGGTACACCTCGGCGGACGAGGCGGAGACCGACATCCGCGCGCGCATGGAGCGCAAGGAAATCATCATCGGTTTCGGACATCCGGTGTACACGATCGGCGACCCGCGCAACCCGATCATCAAGGAGATCAGCCGCAAGCTCTGCAGTGATGGCGGCAACCAGGTGCTGTTCGACGTGTCCGAGCGCATCGAGACGCTGATGATGGACACGAAGAAGATGTTCCCGAACCTGGACTGGTACTCCGCGTCGGCCTATCACATGATGGGCATCCCGACGCCGATGTTCACGCCGCTGTTCGTGATCGCACGCACCACCGGCTGGAGCGCGCACGTGATCGAGCAGCGCCAGGACGGCAAGATCATCCGGCCCAGCGCGAACTACACCGGTCCAGATGACCGTGCCTACGTGGATATCGAGAAGCGTTGACGGTCGCAGACGTCCGAAAAGAAAAAGCCGCGCAAATGCGCGGCTTTTTCTTGCCCGTGCGAATTGTGCGGGTGAATCAGGACGGACGCGGCTTGAGCGACTGCACCTTGAGGAAGGTGTGGTCGCCGATGGTCGCGACCTGGTATGCATTCCGCCAGGACGGGGTGGCGATGGCATGCGCCAGGAAGTGGCTCGCGCCCGGGACGATCTCCTTGCGCTCGCCGGCCGGCAACGCCCAGTTGCGCTCGGCCTCCAGCGCCACCGTGACCGCCTCGCCCCACGCTTCGGTATTGCTCAGGCGGGTGTTGGGCGAAACGATCGTCGGGGCGAACTGCTTGCGGGCGGTAACGACCTCGCAGACCGAGTCGCCCCACAGGCCGCTGTCGCGGCGTCGCAGTGCAACCTCGGCGACGGCCTGCTGTCCGCGAACGGACTGGTCGCGCGCTTCCAGATACAGCGTGGTGCTCAGGCACAGCGAATCGGCGGTTTGTGGCGGCAAAACAGAGGCCAACCACAGGATCCAGGCCAGTTTCATGTCGACTCCTTGCTCCGTTGCGCCGGCCGCACTTCAGCGTCCGCCCCTTGCGGGAACGGTGACTTCGGTGTGGACCGACATGGCGTACTGGGGAGGGCGGCGGCCGCGTCCTGGCGGATGCGACTCAAGGTCGCGTGCGGCTCGCATTGCCCCGGGCCGTTGACCACGCGACTGCGCGGGCGGCGAGGGTGCCACCGGCTGGGTGGCTGAAAAGTTGGCGCACGGTACAGGCCGCAACATAAACGCCAGGTGAACAGCTGGCCTAAGTGGCGGATTGTTTTGGAGTTTTTATTCGGCGGCAGGCTTGAGAGCCCCGCGTGGCCTGCCTCGCCGATGTGAGGGTGGTCACATCGGCGGGGAGGTCGTGCAGCCCGGGAACGGAACGATCCGACCGCCAGTGCGCCGCGTTACAGGGAGGCCGCCAGCCGGCTGCCCTGTGCGATCGCACGCTTGGCATCCAGTTCCGCAGCCACATCCGCGCCGCCGATCACATGGCAGTTCCGTCCACGCGTCGACAAGGCCTCTGCAAGCGGACGGAGCGGCTCCTGCCCGGCGCATATCACGACGTGGTCGACCGGCAACACCTCCTGCGCGCCGTCGATGACGACATGCAGCCCGGCATCGTCGATGCGGACATACTCGACCCCGCCCAGCATGCGTACGCCTTTCGCCTTCAACGTGGCGCGGTGAATCCAGCCGGTGGTCTTGCCCAGCCGTGCCCCCGGTTTGCCCGAGCTGCGTTGCATCAGGCAGACGCGACGTGCGGGCGGTGCGGGGTTCGCCTGAGTCAGGCCGCCACGCCGGTCTCCGTAACCGAGATCGACGCCCCACTCGTCGCGCCATCGCGCCGCGTCCAGCGTGGTCGATGGGTGTGCGGCGTCATGGACCAGGAACTCGGCCACGTCGAACCCGATACCGCCTGCGCCGATGATCGCCACCGAACCTCCCGGGACAACCCGACCGGTGAGCACGTCGACATAGCTGACGACCTTGGGGTGGTCCGCCCCGGGGATGGCAACGGCGCGCGGCGCGATGCCGGTGGCCAGCACCACCTCGTCGAAGCCGTCCAGGAGCGGGGCATCAACGTCCGTCTCCAGGTGCAGAGCGACCCCGGTCTGTTCGATCCGTCGGGCGAAATAGCGCAGCGTCTCGTGGAACTCCTCCTTGCCGGGAATGCGCTTGGCCAGGTTGAACTGGCCGCCGATCTCACTGGCGCGATCGAACAGGGTCACCGCATGCCCACGCTCGGCCGCGACGGTGGCGCAGGCCAGCCCGGCAGGGCCCGCGCCGACCACTGCGACGCGCTTGGGTGACGCCGTCGGTGCGTAGTTCAGCTCTGTCTCCGCGCAGGCACGCGGGTTGACCAGGCAGCTGGCGCGCTTGTTTTCGAACACGTGGTCCAGGCACGCCTGGTTGCAGGCGATGCAGGTGTTGATGTCGCTCGCCCGGCCGCGCAGTGCCTTGTTGACCCATTCCGGGTCGGCGAGCAGCGGGCGGGCCATGGACACCATGTCGGCCTGGCCGGTGGCCAGGATCCGCTCGGCGACGTCCGGCATATTGATGCGGTTGGTGGCGATCAGGGGCACGCCGACATCGGGCTTGAGCCTTGCGGTAATGCCGGTGAAGGCGGCGCGCGGGACGGCGGTCGAAATCGTCGGCACGCGGGCCTCGTGCCAGCCGATGCCGGTGTTGATCAGCGTGGCGCCGGCGGCCTCGACGGCCCGCGCCTGCAGGACGACTTCGTCCCAGGTCCCGCCCTCGTCCACCAGGTCGATCATCGAGAGGCGGTAGATGACGATGAAGTCGGGCCCGCACCGCTCACGGATGCGGCGCACGATCTCCACGGCGAAGCGCATGCGGCGTGCGGCGTCGCCACCCCATGCGTCCGCACGCCGGTTCGTGCGTGGAACGGTGAACTGGTTGAGCAGGTAACCCTCCGAGCCCATCACTTCGACGCCGTCGTAGCCGGCCTCGCGTGCCAGTCGCGCGCTGGTGGCGAACGCCTCGATCTGCCGTTCGACGCCACGTGCCGTCAATGCCCGTGGCGTGAACGGGTTGATGGGGGCCTTGAGCCGGGTCGGCGCCACCTGCAGCGGGTGGTAGCCGTACCGTCCTGCGTGGAGCAATTGCAGGCAGATCCGGCTGCCGTGCGCGTGGACCGCCGACGTGACCTGCCGGTGCTTGCGCACCTCCCAGGGCCAGCCGAGTTTGCCCCCGAACGGCTTGAGCCAGCCGCTGACATTGGGCGAGAAGCCTCCGGTGACGATGAGCCCGACCCCGCCTGCGGCGCGTTCGGCGAAGTAGGCCGCGAGCTTCGGGAAATCCGCGGCCCGATCCTCCAGGCCGGTGTGCATGGAGCCCATCAACACCCGGTTGGGAAGCGTGCAAAAGCCCAGCTCCAGAGGGGAGGACAGCATCGGATAGGCATGGGCGGTCGAAGTCATCGATCAAATACGCTGGCGTACGGAAGAGCGCACCATGCAGGCAAAGATTCAAAGGTTCAACGCTTCCATCACCGATGAAGGCGGCAGGACTGAAGATGAACGGCACTTGACGACTTGCAGGAGGGGATTGAACTTTCCACGGTTGTTAGGCGTAAGTTAACGCGCCTTTCACAGGGCCAAACCTAACCTGCGCCGCGATGGCGTCGCGCACCAGCGACCGTCCTGACGGTAGGAACCTCGCAGACGCGGTTTCCCCTCTTTTGATCCCAAGGAGCACTAAATGAACAAGAACCTCCTCTGCGCTGCCCTGTTGGGTGGTCTGAGCCTGGCGGGCGCCGCTAACGCTCAGGAATTCGACGACCGCTGGTATGTCACCGGGTCGACGGGTCTGAACTTCCAGGACTCCGAGCGAGGCACGGAGAACGCCCCGTTTGGCGCGATTGGCCTGGGCAAGTTCATCAACCCGTACTGGTCGGTTGATGGCGAGCTCAACTACCAGAATCCGGATCGTGATGTTAATCAGGATCTGAACTGGTCGCAGTACGGCATCTCCATTGACGCTCGGCGTCATTTCATCGCGGAAGGCCGGAACTGGAACCCCTACCTTTTGATGGGTCTGGGGTATCAGCGTGAGGAAATCGAAAGCGACAACTTCCCGAATCCGGACTCGCCGTTCAACGACGAAGTCAGCGGTGGCGCCTTGAAGTTGGGCGCGGGTCTGCAGGGCGACATGGGCCGCGTCAAGGCACGTGCTGAACTCGCTTACCGTGCAAGCAATGCTATTGATGACAGCGATACTGCTCTGCTCCTTGACGATCCGGCGCCGGAACGAAACGACGGCCCGGATTGGTACGGTGACATCCTCGCGAGCGTCGGTATCGTGATCCCGCTGGGTCCCGAGCCGGTGGCCCCGGTGGCACCGGCCCCGGTCGCGCCGAGCTGCGCGGACCTGGACGACGACGGTGACGGCGTCAACAACTGCGACGACAAGTGCCCGGATTCGCAGGCTGGCCAGACCATCGGTCCGGACGGCTGCCCGGTGCCGGTGTCGATCGACCTGAAGGGCGTGAACTTCGACTTCGACAAGTCGACGCTGCGTCCGGACGCGGTGGCGATCCTGAACGAGGCCGTGCAGATCCTGCAGCGCTACCCGGAGCTGCGCGTGGAAGTGGCCGGTCACACCGACCTGTGCGGCACCGACGCGTACAACCAGTCGCTGTCGGAGCGTCGCGCCTCGGCGGTGTACGACTACCTGAGCAGCAACGGCATCGACGCCTCGCGCATGGTGGGTCCGAACGGGTACGGCGAGAGCCGCCCGCTGGAGCCGACCGCCCAGACCTTGCCGGAGTGCAAGAACGAGCGGAACCGTCGCACGGAGCTGAACGTGCAGAACTGATGCACCCGGGCGGGCCCTTCGGGGTCCGCCCATCGCATCGAGAGCCCGGCCTTGTGCCGGGCTTTTTTGTGGCGGCGAGTGCTTTCGTTAAGCTGTATTAACAAACGCCTTGACGGTGTATGATCGCCGCGCCAAGGGCCTGGCAACACCCTCGCGTGGGTCCTGAGCTGGCGCTGTGCAGTTCCCTTGCCCTGACTAAATCGAAGGAGTCGTTTATGAAGATCCGCTTGCTGAGCACCGCGCTTTTGGCGGGCCTGGCCTTCTCGGCCGGTGCGCAGGAGTTCGATGACCGCTGGTACCTCACGGGCTCAGCCGGGCTCAACTTCCAAGACAATGATCGTGGAACCGATGACGCGCCTTTCGCGACTTTTGGCTTGGGCAAGTTCATCAGCCCGAATTGGTCGGTCGACGGCGAACTGAATTACCAGAATCCAAGCTTGGATTCGAACGACGATCTGAACTGGTCCCAGTACGGCATCTCGTTGGACATGCGCCGCCATTTCCTCTCCGAGGGTCGGAACTGGAACCCATATACGGTGTTGGGCCTTGGGTATCAGCGGGCCGAAGAGGAATTCGATGCCTTCCCGAGCCCGAATTCTCCCGGTCAGCGTGAAGATGGCAACTTTGCCGCGAAGGTGGGTGTGGGCATGCAGGGAGACCTGGGTGCAGTCGGAATGCGGGCGGAGCTGGCTTATCGTGGCGACTTCGATGACCAGAGCGTCAACGCACCTCAAGAGGATTGGTTCGGCGACATTTTGGCTTCGGTCGGCGTCGTGATCCCGCTGGGTCCGGAGCCGGTGGCCCCGGTGGCACCGGCCCCGGTTGCGCCGAGCTGCGCGGACCTGGACGACGACGGTGACGGCGTCAACAACTGCGACGACAAGTGCCCGGATTCGCAGGCTGGCCAGACCATCGGTCCGGACGGCTGCCCGGTGCCGGTGTCGATCGACCTGAAGGGCGTGAACTTCGACTTCGACAAGTCGACGCTGCGTCCGGACGCGGTGGCGATCCTGAACGAGGCCGTGCAGATCCTGCAGCGCTACCCGGAGCTGCGCGTGGAAGTGGCCGGTCACACCGACCTGTGCGGCACCGACGCGTACAACCAGTCGCTGTCGGAGCGTCGCGCCTCGGCGGTGTACGACTACCTGAGCAGCAACGGCATCGACGCCTCGCGCATGGTGGGTCCGAACGGGTACGGCGAGAGCCGCCCGCTGGAGCCGACCGCCCAGACCTTGCCGGAGTGCAAGAACGAGCGGAACCGTCGCACGGAGCTGAACGTGCAGAACTGATGCACCCGGGCGGGCCCTTCGGGGTCCGCCCATCGCATCGAGAGCCCGGCCTTGTGCCGGGCTTTTTTGTGCGCGATTCGGTTGTGACACACGCGGCGCCCACCTACACTGGGCCGTCGATGCGCGCTCGTGTACGCATCATCCAGTCCGACTCAATGGAGCACCGCATGCGCCGTCTCGTCCTTGCCCTCGTCTCGCTGACCGGCGCCGCTCTGGCGCATGCGCAGACTGCCGAGTCGTGCGCCTCGCTGGCCGCCCCGCGGGCGCTTCCCGTGCAGCCGACCGTGGTCGCGCCGCTCGCACCGGGCCTGGCTGCGCCGGGTCACCAGCTGGGCGCCCCGACGGGCGTGCTGGCCAATGCGTTTGACGAGTCGCGCTCTGTCGACCAGGTCCTGTTCCGGCTGCAGGTGGACCAGTGCCGCAACGTGGCGTCGGTGACCGCGCCGGTGTCACCGGACGCGCCGCTGCCTGCGGCCGTGCCGGGTATGCCGGCGGCGGCGCCGGGCACGGCACCAGCGGCACCCGATGCCACGTCGGCCACCACGGCGCCGTCTGCGACCGATCCGGCTGCGTACCAGCCCAAGACCGAGTTCGACAACACACCCTGGCGGTTCGACATGAACCAGAACGGCAAGCGCATGACCGCCGACGAGTTCAGTGCGTGGATGAAGTCGAAGGGCGTGCGCGTTGCGCGTGGTGCCAGCAAGCCGGCGGCCACCGCAGCTGTCGATCCGGCCGCGCCGGCGATCGAGGGTGAGGCACCGGTCGCGGCGCCTGGCGCGAGCGCGCCCATGCCGGCCGAGGCCCCCGTGCAGGAAGACGCCGAGGCGACTGCCGAGGGCGACCAGTAAGGTCGCGCCGCAGTCTCGAAGATCCAGTATCGCGGCCGCTCCAGCGGCCGCCTTCGCATATGCCTCCACCGGTTCGACATGGTCTGGCGCGTGTGCTGTCCAAGCGCGGCATCTGCTCGCGCAATCAGGCGGCCCAGTGGATCGCGGCCGGCCGGGTGCGTGTTGACGGACGCGTGGTGCGCGACCCTGAATTCCCCGTCGTGCAGGGACTCCATGCGATCGATGTCGACGGCGAGCCGCTGCCCAGCATCGATCGCCATTACATCGCGTTGAACAAACCGCGTGGGCTGGTCACCTCGACCCGCGACGAGCGCGGCCGGGACACCGTCTACCGCTGCCTGGAAGGAAGCGGGTTGCCGTGGATGGCGCCCGTGGGTCGACTGGACAGGGCCAGCGAGGGCCTGCTGCTGCTCTCCAACGACCCGGCTTGGGCGGCGGCGATCACCGACCCTGCCACCGGGCCTGACAAGACGTACCACGTGCAGATCGACCGGGTGCCCGACGGCAGGTTGCTGGAGGCCGTCCGGGCCGGCTGCGTGGAGGGCGGTGATCACCTGAGCGCTAAAACGGTCCGGCTGCTGCGTGAGGGCACCCACAACGCGTGGCTCGAGGTGGTGCTGGACGAGGGCCGCAACCGCCAGATCCGGCGGCTGCTGGCGGCGTTCGACCTGTCGGTGATGCGCCTTGTACGGGTCGCGATCGGCCCCCTCGACCTGGGCGACCTGGCCAAGGGGGCGTGGCGCCCGTTGTCGCGCGACGAGGTGGCCGGCCTCTCGACGCCCGCGCCCTCCTAGGCCAGCGTGTCGCTGCGTGCCGCGCCGAATCCGGCCGGGATGACGCCGAGCTCGCGGCCGATCCGGCCGAATGCATCGATCGCGCGGTCCAGCTGTTCGCGCGTATGCGCAGCCGACATCTGCGTGCGGATGCGCGCCTGCCCCTTGGGCACCACCGGAAAGAAGAACCCGATCGCGTAGATGCCTTCTTCCAGGAGGCGCTGCGCGAAGCGTTGCGCCAGCGGGGCGTCGTACAGCATCACCGGGACGATGGGGTGCTCGCCCGGCTTCAGGTCGAACCCGGCGGCGGTCATGCGTTCGCGGAAATAGGCGGTGTTCTCCACCAGCTGCGCGCGCAGGTCGCCGGCGGACGCCAGCATTTCGAAGGCCTTGGTGCCGGCTGCCACCACGTGGGGCGGCAGCGAGTTGGAGAACAGGTAGGGACGCGAACGCTGGCGCAGCAGCTCGACCACGTCGGCACTGGCCGTCGTGAAACCGCCCAGCGCGCCGCCCATCGCCTTGCCCAGGGTGCCGGTGATGATGTCGATCTTCTCCAGCACGCCCTTGACCTCGGCCGACCCGCGCCCCGTGGCGCCGAGGAAACCGGTGGCATGGCACTCGTCGATATGGACCAGCGCACCGTACTTCGCCGCCAGCTCGGTGATGCGATCCAGCGGCGCAATGAAGCCGTCCATCGAGAACACGCCATCGGTGGTGATCAGCTTGGTGCGCGCGCCGGCGGCGTCGGCGGCCTGCAGTTGCGCCTCCAGGTCGGCCATGTCGCAGTTGGCGTAGCGGAAGCGCTTGGCCTTGCACAGGCGCACGCCGTCGATGATCGAGGCGTGGTTGAGCGCATCGGAGATGATCGCGTCCTCCTCACCCAGCAGCGGCTCGAACAGGCCGCCGTTGGCGTCGAAGCACGCCGCGTACAGGATGGTGTCCTGCTTGCCGAAGAAGTCCGAGATCGTCTTCTCCAGTTGTTTATGCAGGTCCTGCGTGCCACAGATGAAGCGCACCGACGCCATGCCGAACCCGTGCGTATCGAGGGCATCCTTCGCGACGGCGATGATGTCCGGATGGTCGGCCAGGCCCAGGTAGTTGTTGGCGCAGAAGTTCAGCACCTTGCGGCCGTCTGCCAGCGTGATTTCCGAAGACTGCGGCGAGGTGATGATGCGCTCGGCCTTGAACAGCCCCTGCTCACGGATGGTGTCGAGTTCGTGCGCGTAACGGTCGGTCAGGGACATGGCAGTTCCACAAGGGGTAGGAGGGGCTTCCGCGGCGGCCCGGCCGCTTCTGCGGGAGGCGGGGGCTGGTAACGGTCAGTTCCAGCTCAGGACGATCTTCCCGGACTTGCCTGCTTCCATCAGGTCGAAGCCCTGCTGGAACTCGTCCACGGGCAGCTGGTGTGTCAGCACCTTGCCCAGGGGGAACCCGCCCAGCACCAGCTGCGTCATCTTGTACCAGGTCTCGTACATGCGCCGGCCGTAGATGCCCTGCACGGTCAGGCCCTTGAAGATGATGCGGTCCCAGTCGATGCCCGCGCCCTTGGGCAGGATGCCCAGCAATGCGATCTTGCCGCCGTGGTACATGCAGTCGAGCATGTCGTTGAAGGCACGCGCGTTGCCGCTCATCTCCAGGCCGACGTCGAAGCCCTCCATGTGCAGGTCCTTCATGACGTCCTTGATCGACTGGTTGGCGACGTTGACCACGCGCGTCGCGCCCATGTCGGCGGCCAGCTTCAGCCGGTAGTCGTTGACGTCGGTGACCACGATGTTGCGCGCGCCGATGTGTTTGCAGATGCCGGCGGCGATGATGCCGATCGGGCCGGCACCGGTGATCAGCACGTCCTCGCCGACCACGTCGAACTCCAGCGCGCAGTGCGCGGCGTTGCCGTACGGGTCGAAGAACGCGGCCAGCTCGCTGGGGATCTGGTCCGGGATCGGCCACAGGTTGGTGGCCGGCATCACCATGTACTCGGCGAAGGCGCCATTGCGGTTCACCCCGATGCCGACCGTGTTGGGGCACAGGTGCTGCTTGCCGGCGCGGCAGTTGCGGCAATGGCCGCAGACAATGTGGCCCTCCGCCGACACGCGCTGGCCGATGCGGTAGCCCTTGACCTCCGTGCCCAGTTGCACGACGCGCCCGACGAACTCGTGGCCGATCACCAGCCCGGGCTTGATCGTGCGCTGGCTCCACTCGTCCCACAGGTAGATGTGCAGGTCGGTGCCGCAGATCGCGGTCTTCTCCAGCTTGATCAGCACGTCGTTCGGGCCCGGCGTGGGCACCTCGACCTCCTCCATCCAGATGCCCTTGGCGGCTTCACGCTTGACCAGCGCGCGCATGCGGGTGGGGATGGTGTCGGTCTGGGTCATGACGGTTCCTGCGAAAAATGGCCGGGAGGGCAGGCGGGCGATTATACGGACCAGCCCCTGAAGGCATTGGCGAGGCGGCGCAGGCGCGGGCTAGACTCGGCCGGTTCACCGACCCAGGAGCGTATGCATGCGATACACAGTGTTGGCCGCCGCGATGGCGCTGGCCGGAGTCACGGGAGGCGCGATGGCAGCCGAAGGCATGTGGGTACCGCAGCAGTTGCCTGAAATCGCCGGTCCGCTGAAGAAGGCCGGCCTGGAACTGTCGCCCGAGCAGTTGGCCGACCTGACCGGCGACCCGATGGGCGCCGTGGTGTCCCTCGGCGGCTGCACCGCCAGTTTCGTCTCGCCCCAGGGCCTGGTGGTGACCAACCACCACTGTGCATATGGCGCGATCCAGCTCAACTCCACGCCGGAGAAGAACCTGATCGACGTGGGCTTCAACGCCGCGACGATGGCCGATGAAGTGACTGCCGGCCCGACCTCGCGCATCTATGCGCTGGATTCCATCGAGGACGTCACCGACCAGGTGCGCGCCGCCATCGCCGGCGCGCCCGACGCGCTGGCCCGCACGGAGGCGCTGGAGAACCTCGAGAAGCAGCTGATCGCCCGCTGCGAGGCCGAAGACGGCTACCGCTGCCGCCTGTACAGCTTCGCCGGCGGCAACACCTACCGGCTGTTCCGCAACCTCGAGATCAAGGACGTGCGCCTGGTCTATGCGCCCCCGGGCAGCATCGGCAACTACGGCGGCGAGATCGATAACTGGATGTGGCCGCGCCACACCGGCGACTTCTCGTTCTATCGCGCGTACGTCGGCAAGGACGGCAAGCCGGCCGCCTACGCCGAGGACAACGTGCCGTATCAGCCGAAGCACTGGCTGAAGCTCGCCGACCGCCCGCTGGGCGAAGGCGACTTCGTCATGGTGGCCGGCTACCCGGGCTCCACCAGCCGTTACGCGCTGGCCGCGGACTTCGACCACACCGCGAACTGGGCCTACCCGGTGGTGGGCGGGCACTTCAAGAACCTCGTCGCGCTGGTGGAGGCCGAAGGGCGCCGCAACCCGGAGGTCGAGGTGAAGTACGCCAACACCATCCGCGGCTGGCAGAACGCCATGAAGAACTACGACGGCCAGCTGGAAGGCTTCCGTCGCATCGGCGCGGCCGAGACCAAGCGCAAGGACGAGGCCGCCGTGCTGGCCTGGCTGCGCCGGCAGGGGGCCGACGGGCAGGCCGCGCTGGAAGCCCACGCGCAGCTGGAAGCGCTCGGTGAGCTGGCTCGCCAGCACCGCGAGCGCGATCTGATCTTCGGCCAGCTGCGCAACACCGGTGTGCTGGGTGCCGCGTCGCAGCTGTACCGCCTGTCGATCGAGCGCGAGAAGCCGGACGCCCAGCGTGAATCCGGCTACCAGGACCGTGACCTGCCGTCGTTCGAAGGCAGCCTGCGCCAGATGGAGCGCCGCTACGAGCCGGGCATGGACCGCCAGCTGCAGGCCTACTGGCTGCGCGAGTACATCAAGCTGCCGGCCGACCAGCGCATTGCCGCGGTGGACGCATGGCTAGGCGGCAACGACGCGGCCGCGATCGAGGCCGCCTTGGACCGTCTGGCCAGAACCGAGCTGAAGGACAACGCCAAGCGCATCGCGCTGTTCAAGGCCGACCGCGACGCGTTCGAAGCCAGCCAGGACCCGGCGGTGCAGTTCGCGGTGGCCACCATGCCGACCGTCCTGCAGCTGGAGAAGGAAGCCAAGCTCCGCGCCGGCGACGCACTGGTGGCGCGTCCGGTCTACCTGCAGGCCGTGGCCGACCACAAGCGCAGCCAGGGCGGCTTTGTGTATCCGGATGCCAACTCGTCCCTGCGCATCACCTTCGGCAACGTGACCGGCTATACCAAGACCGACGGCAGCGAGCAGGTGCCGTTCACCCGGCTCGAGGAGGTCGCGGCGAAGGCGACCGGCGAGGAGCCGTTCAACGCCCCGCAGCCGCTGCTGGATGCCATCCAGGCCAAGCGGTACGGCGGCCTGGCCGACCCGGACCTGGGCACGGTGCCGGTCAACTTCCTGTCCAACCTGGACATCACCGGCGGCAACTCCGGCTCGCCGGTGTTGGACGCGCGGGGCAAGCTGGTCGGCCTGGCGTTCGACGGCAACTGGGAGTCGGTCAGCTCCAACTGGGTGTTCGACCCGGTGATGACGCGGATGATCTCCGTGGACCAGCGCTACATGCGCTGGATCATGCAGGAGGTCTTCCCGGCCCCGAACCTGCTGCAGGAGATGGACGTCGCCGCGCCCTGACCGCGCCGTACGTTGACGCACCACGACGCCGGCCGGGTTTGTTCCCGGCCGGCGTTTTCATCTGGGCCGGGGATTGCTGCTAGTCTCCGGGCTGTCGCGGATTCCCATGCCAGCCGGCCCCGTTTCCCGACCCGCAGGTGCACCACCGCAATGACCGCCCGCTCTCCATGCGGGCACCGCACAACCGCAGCGCCGGCTGGCAGGGCTCTTCCGCATCCTTCCCGATGACGAGGAACCTGCAATGAAAGTACTGGCGTGCGATGGCATCCATGACGACGGCCTGGCCCTGTTCCGCGACGCGGGATGGGAGGTGGTCGTGTCCGATCCGATCAAGGAGCCCGCGGCATTGGCGAGCGCGCTGGACGGCGTCGATGCCGTGCTGGTGCGCTCGGCCACGCCGGTCACGGCGGAAGCCATTGCCGATGCGACGAAGCTTCGCGTGATCGGCCGCGCCGGCGCGGGCGTGGACACCATCGACGTGGATGCCGCCACTGCGCGCGGTATCGCGGTGATGAACGCGCCGGACGGCAACACGCTCGCCGCCGCCGAGCACGCGATCTCGTTGCTGTTCGCGCTGGCGCGGCACATCCCGAAGGCCGATGCCGGCATGAAGGCCGGGCAGTGGCCCAAGGCGGGGCTGACCGGCTTCGAGCTGGAAGGCAAACGCCTGGGCGTGATCGGGCTGGGCCGGATCGGCGCGACCGTGGCGCGCAAGGCGCTGGGCATCGGCATGGACGTGGCGGCCTACGACCCGTTCCTGCCGCCGGCGGCCGCGGCCAAGGGCAGCGTTCCGCTCAAGTCGCTCGATGACCTGCTGGCGTGGGCCGACATCGTCACGCTGCACGTGCCGCGCACCAAGGAGACGACCAACCTGCTGTCGGAGGCGCGCATGCGCGCGATGAAGCCGGGCGGCTACGTGGTCAACGCCGCGCGCGGCGGGCTGGTGGACGAGGCCGCGCTGCTCAAGCTGCTGGACGAAGGCCACCTCGCCGGGGCGGCGCTGGACACCTTCGTGACCGAGCCGCTGCAGGCCGACTCGCCACTGCGCGCCCACCCCAAGCTGATCCTGACCCCGCACCTGGGCGCGTCGACGAGTGAAGCCCAGCAGGCGGTGAGTACGATCCTTGCCCGGCAGATCCTGGACTTCATCGACACCGGCGCGGTGGCCGGCTGCGTCAACCTGCCGCCGCTCACGGCCGAGGCCGCGCGCGAAGTCGGCCCGTGGATGCCGCTGATGTCGGCGCTGGGGCGGCTGGCCGCGCGCCTGGTGCCCGCGCCCACGCGCCTGCACATCACCTATGCCGGCCGCACCGATGCGCTGGATACCCGGCCGCTGACGCGCCTGCTGGTGGCGTCGCTGCTGGGCACGGCGTCGGGTCGGATCACGCCGGTGAACGCGCTGGCCGAAGCCGCGGGACGTGGCCTCACGGTTGCCGAGACCCTGGGCGGCGACGGCGACGGCTTCGACCGCCTGCTGCGCATCCGTGTCGAGGGCGATGGTCGCAGCCGCGAAATCGAAGCCACGCTGCACCGCGGCCCGCGCGTGGTGCGGCTGGACGGCGTGGAGATCGAGTTCGACCCGCTGGCCAACGTCCTGCTCATGCGCAACGAGGACCGCCCCGGCATGATCGGCACGGTGGGTTCGAAGCTGGGCGCAGCCGGCGTCAACATCGTCAACTTTGCCCTCGGCGCCGCCGGCGACGGGCAGGCGAGGGCGGCGATCACCATCGACCGCGCCGTCGACGACGCCCAGCTCGCCGAGCTGCGCGCCACGCCGGGCGTGCTGTCGCTGCAGCAGATCTGAGCACTGCCCAGGGGACGCGGATCACGTCCGCGTCCTTACCCGACGGTCCGCCTGTTGGGCACGACACCGGTATGCCGGGCCGGCGGACCAGCGCTCCTCACACACCAAGGACCCTCTATGAGACTGCTCCTCGCCCGCCATGGCGAAACCCCGTGGAACGCCGAAGGCCGCTACCAGGGCCAGGAAGACATCGCCCTGTCGCCGGTCGGCGAAGCCCAGGCGCGCGCGCTGGGCGAGCGCCTGGCCGGGGTGGAGATCACCCGTGCCGTCGCGTCGCCGCTGGTGCGCGCCCGCAGCACCGCACAACTGGCCCTGGGTGACCGTGCCGACATGCTCGCCACCGATGCCGGCTTCATGGAGATCGCGCACGGCACGTGGGAAGGCCTGCTCGCGGCCGAGATCCATGACCGCGACCCCGACCGCCTGCGTGCCTGGCGGGAGGCGCCGCACGAGGTGCTGATGCCGGAGGGCGAGTCGTTGCAGCACGTGCTCGACCGCGCATGGCCGGCGCTGGAACGGGCCGCAAACGGCCTGGGCGAGTCGGACACGCTGCTGGTGGTCGCCCACGACGCGGTCAACCGGGTGTTGCTGTGTCGCGTGCTGGGGCTGCCGCTGGCGCACCTGTGGCGGTTCCGGCAGGCGCCGACGACGCTCAACCTGCTGGAAGGCCCGTCGGTGGACCGCCTCGACGTCGTCCGCCTCAACGACTGCGCCCACCACACGGCGCTGTTCGGCGAGGCCGTGCACCGCGCGCTGTAGCGCTCTACGCGCCCGCACCTCACTTTCCGGCCGGCATCCCGCACACTTTGCGCATGGACCTGACCCAGTGGCTCGAGTACATCGAGCGCCAGCACCCCAAATCCATCGACATGGGCCTGGACCGCGTGCGCGCGGTGGCCGGCGCGCTGGGCCTGACGCGGCCCGCGCCGCGCGTCATGACCGTGGGCGGCACCAACGGCAAGGGCTCGACCGTCGCCTTCATCGAGGCCATCGCGCGGACGGCCGGGTGGCGCGTCGGTGCCTACACGTCGCCGCACCTGCGGGCCTACAACGAGCGGGTGCGGATCGAGGGCGTCGATCTCGATGATGCGTCGCTGGTGGCCGCGTTCGAGGCCATCGAAGCCGTCCGCGGCGACATCGCCCTGACTTACTTCGAGTACGGCACGCTGGCAGCGCTGTGGTGCTTCGAGCGCACCCGGCTGGACCTGGCGATCCTCGAAGTGGGGCTGGGTGGGCGGCTGGACGCCACCAACATCGTCGACCCGGACGTCGCCGTCATCACCACCGTCGACCTCGACCACCAGGACTACCTGGGCGACGACCGGGAAGCGATCGGCTTCGAGAAGGCG
This sequence comes from uncultured Lysobacter sp., assembly GCA_966210725.1. Taxonomy (GTDB): domain Bacteria; phylum Pseudomonadota; class Gammaproteobacteria; order Xanthomonadales; family Xanthomonadaceae; genus Lysobacter_C. Next base: position 23,001 of record CBIHLN010000019.1, read on the forward strand.
GGCATCGCGCGGGCCTGGAAGCCGCTGGTGCTGGGCGACGACGATCCGCCGTCGAGCGTATTGCGGCACGCCTACGCCATCGGCGCCTCGGCGGTGCGGATCGGGTGCGACTTCTTCTTCGAGCCGACGGACGACGGCTGGTGCTGGCGTGAAGTGGGTTGCGAGTACGCATTGCCGCTACCGCGGTTGGCTGCACCGGTGCAACTGCGCAATGCCGCCGTGGCGATCGCCGCGCTGCGGGCACTGGACGCGCCGCTGGACGAAGCCGGCGTCGCCCGGGGCATCGCGGCCGCTCAGGTGGGCGGCAGGCTGCAGGCGTTCGACCGCGGGGGCGTGGCGGTGGTGGTGGACGTCGCGCACAACCCGCAGGCGGCGCGTGAACTGGCGCGCTGGCTGGCCGCGGCGCCCGCGGACGGCGCCACCCATGCCGTGTTCGCGGCGCTGGCCGACAAGGACGTGGCGGGCGTGGTCGAGGCGCTGGGGCCGGCGGTCGACCAGTGGCATCTCGCCGGACTGCCCGGGGCCGGCGATCGCGCGCAGGCGGCGGAGGCATTGGCGGCGCGTCTTGCCGGCACCGCGGCCGGCGGCGCACCGACGCACGAGACGGTCGCCGATGCACTGGTGGCCGCGCGCGGCCGTGCCCGTCCCGGCGACAGGATCCTGGTGCTGGGCTCGTTCCACACCGCCGCCGCCGCACTGGACTGGCTCGACCGCGACTGAACACGGGCGCCGTCGGGTCGGATGCGGCAGGACGCGGCGCTATAATCCGCGCGGCATTTCCGCCCGCGCCGCGCGAGACCCGATGGAACCTGCCCTGAAACAGCGCCTGATCGGTGCGGCCGTTCTGGTCGCGCTGGCGGTGATCTTCCTGCCCATGCTGATCAAGGGCCCGGCGCCGGAGAGCGGGATGTCGGATGTCTCGCTGGACGTCCCGGCTCCGCCGGGCGACGGCGGCATGGAGACGCGCGAGCTGCCGCTGCTGGCCCCGGGCGATGCGCCCGCGGGCGGCGCGCTGGGGCTGCCGCCGGGGCAGGCCGAAGACGGCCGCCTGCCGACCGTCGACACCACCACGGGCGAAGGCGGCGGCCAGGGCGACATGATGCCGGCGCCCACGGCGGGCGGCGATTACGCCGTCAGCTTCGGCAGCTACGCCAGCACCGGCGATGCCGCGCGGGTGGTCGAGGCGCTGCGGAGCTCGCAGCTGCCGGGCTACCAGGAGCGCGTCGAAGGCCGCGACGGCCGCACCACCCATCGCGTGCGCGTCGGACCGTACGCCAGCCGTGCCGATGCCGAGGCGGCCCGCCTGCGCGCCGCGCACGTGCGCGACGACGTCGGCTCCCAGGTGGTCGCACTCGATGCCGGTGACCCGCCCCGTGAACCGGCATCCGCATCAACACCGGCAGCCGCTACCACGACTGGCACCGTCAATCAGGAGCCGCTCGCTGCGAACGCGCCGGCCCCCAAGCCGGAGCCGAAGCCGGCCACGCCCAAGCCTGCTGCGCCTGACCCCGAGCCGGTGGCCGCGGCCGCCGAGCCCGCGCCGCCGGCGCCGTCCAGGCCGGCCGCCGCGGATGTCGGCTTCGCGGTGCAGCTGGGCGCCTTCAGCAACGCGGCCGAAGCCGGCAAGCTGCGCGACCGCGTACGCGCGCTGGGCTTCGGTGCGTTCACCGAGCAGGTCAACACCGACAAGGGCACCCTCAACCGTGTGTTGGCCGGCCCCGTTGCCAGCCGCGAGCAGGCCGAGCAGCTGAAGTCGCAGGTCGCCGCGCGCACCGGCATCACCGGCCTGGTCCGCTCGCACCCCTGATGGGCGGTGCGCGCGCGCTCCGCAAGTCACCGCCGCGCCATGCGGGCTGGACCGGTCGACGATGACCGCGCTGGACTGGGTGCTGCTGGCGATCGTCGCGGTGTCGGCGCTGCTGGGTGTGATGCGCGGCCTGATCGGCGTACTGGCCTCGCTGGCGGCCTGGATCCTCGCCGGGTGGGCCGCGTTCCATTTCGGCGGCCAGGCGGCGTGGATGCTGTCGGGCGGCGATGCGCCCAGCACCGGACAGTTGCTGGCGGGTTATGCGCTGAGCTTCCTGGCGGTCATGGTGGTGGTCGGGCTGGTGGGCTGGACTGTGCGCCGGCTGGTGCATTCGGTCGGGCTGTCCGGGCTGGATCGGATGCTGGGGCTGGGGATCGGCGTTGCCCGCGGTGCGTTCGTCGCCTGCGCACTGGTGCTGCTGCTGGGCCTGACGACGATGCCCCGGGAGCCGGAATGGCAGCAGTCGCGGGTGGTGCCGGTCTTCGTGCCGGGTGCGCAGTGGATGCGCGGCTGGCTGCCCGACTGGGTGGCCGAGCAGGTGGATTTCCGGAGCGGCGGCGCCATGTCACTGGATGGCATGCCGCTCCAGCGCGAGCCGGCGCTGCCGGTGCCGCCTGCCGCCGGTGACAACCGCCCGGTGGCGCGACCCGGCGACGGCCGCTCTTGAACACACGGTCCGGCGGCGTTCGCCGGACTTCATGAATCGCTAAACGCAGGGCTTATTCCATGTGCGGGATCATCGGCATCGTCGGCCATAACGACGTGGCGGCGCAGCTCTATGACGGCCTGACGGTGCTGCAGCACCGCGGCCAGGACGCCGCGGGCATCGCGACCGCGCACGGCACCAAGCTGCGCGTGCACAAGGGCAACGGCCTGGTCAGCGACGTGTTCGACGAGCACGCCATGCAGGTGTTGCAGGGCCACCTGGGCATCGGCCACTGCCGCTACCCGACCGCCGGCAGCGAAGGCAACGACGAGGCGCAGCCGTTCTACGTCAACTCGCCCTTCGGCATCGTGCTGGCGCACAACGGCAACCTGATCAACACCGAGGCCCTGCAGCGCGAGGTGTTCGAGCAGGACCGCCGCAACGTCAGCACCGAGTCCGACTCCGAAGTGCTGCTCAACGTGTTCGCCCACGAGCTGGACGAGCAGGGCAGCCTGTCGGTGGACGCCACCCTCAACGCGATCGAAGGCACCCACCGCCGTTGCGTCGGCGGCTATGCCGTGGTGGCGGCGGTGCTGGGCCTGGGCCTGGTCGCCTTCCGCGACCCGCACGGCATCCGCCCGCTGGTGATCGGCAAGCGCAGCAGCGACGGCCGCGACGAGTACGCGGTGGCGTCGGAGTCGGTGGCGCTGGACCTGCTGGGCTACGAGCGCGTGCGCGACGTGCGCCCGGGCGAGGGCCTGGTCGTCACCACCGACGGCGTGCTGCACACGCGCCAGTGCGTGGAGCCGCGCACCCATACGCCGTGCATTTTCGAGTACGTCTACTTCGCGCGGCCCGACTCGATGATGGACGACGTCTCGGTGCACAAGGCGCGCATGCGCATGGGCCAGACGCTGGGCGAGAAGATCCAGCGGCTGCGGCCGGACCACGACATCGACGTGGTCATCCCGATCCCCGACACCTCGCGCGATTCCGCGCTGGAGATCGCCAACGTGCTGGGCGTGAAGTACCGCGAGGGCTTCATCAAGAACCGCTACGTCGGCCGCACCTTCATCATGCCGGGGCAGGGCCAGCGCGCGAAGTCGGTGCGCCGCAAGCTCAACCCGATCCCGCTGGAGTTCCGCAATCGCGTGGTGCTGCTGGTGGACGACTCCATCGTGCGTGGCACCACGTCCAAGCAGATCGTGCAGATGGCGCGCGACGCCGGTGCGCGCAAGGTGTACCTGGCCTCTGCCGCGCCGCCGGTGCGCCACCCCAACATCTACGGCATCGACATGCCGACGGCCGAGGAACTGGTGGCCCACCAGCGCAGCGAGGAGGAAATCCAGCAGCTGCTGGGCTGCGACTGGCTGATCTACCAGGACCTCGAGGACCTGGAGCGTGCGGTGGCCGGTCCCAAGGCGCGCCTGACGCACTTCGACTCCTCGTGCTTCAACGGCAACTACGTCACCGGCACCGAGGCCGACTACTTCGAGCGCATCAAGCACCTGCGTTCGGACGAGGCGAAGACCACGCGACGCGTGCCGGTGGCGGCCACGCGCGGTTGATTCCGCGCCGGCAGGTGTACCGATGACCGGCACGCTGTTCGAGGCGGCCCGCCGATGCCTCGATGCGGCCTCGCCCGACGGCAAGGTGTCGGCGACGTTCGCGGCGGCCGACGCATTCGCGCGCGGAGGGCTGTCGATCCCGTCGGATGCACCGGCCCCCGAGCCGGTCCGCATGCCGGGCCGCCCGGAGCGGCCCCGCCTGGTGCATCCGCGTGAACTGCCCAAGCGCGGATTCGGTACGGTCGAGGGCCGCGCCGCGTTCATCCACGCCATCGCGCACATCGAGTTCAACGCGATCGACCTGGCGTGGGACGCCGCCTACCGCTTCCGTGGCCTGCCCGACGGGTTCTATGCCGACTGGGTGTCGTGTGCGGCCGACGAAGCGCGGCACTTCGTCATGCTGCGCGACCGCTTGCGGCAGCTGGGGTTCGACTACGGCGACTTCGACGCGCACAACGGCCTGTGGGAGATGGCCGAGAAGACCGCGCACGACGGCCTGGAGCGCATGGCGCTGGTCCCGCGGGTGCTGGAGGCGCGCGGCCTGGACGTGACGCCGGGGATGATCGCGCGCCTGCAGGGCATGGGCGATGCTGACACGGTGGCGATCCTGGAGGTGATCCTGCGCGAGGAAGTCGCCCACGTCGCCGCCGGCTCGCGCTGGTTCCGCTGGTACTGCGAGCGCGCTGGCGTCGAGCCGGCGTCGACGTTCCAGCGCCTGTTGGGCGAATACGCCCGCGCCGTGCTGCACGGGCCGTTCAACCTGGACGCGCGCGCCGCGGCGGGCTTCGACGAGGACGAGCTCGCGCTGCTACAGGGCTTTGCCGCCAAATCCCTGTAGGCGCAGCTTCAGTCGCGATCGAGTTCGCGCGGCTCTGTAGGAGCGACGTGAGTCGCGACCCGCGCAGTTGCCGGAGTTGCGCGGTCGCGACTCACGTCGCTCCTACAACAGAAGGGCGCTTCGATCGCCCGCGGGGCTTACATCGCCGCCAGGGCCAGGCCGTCCGCGTCCACGCGCACGACGGACCCCTGCTCGTACCGCGCCGCGGTAGAGCATTGTTGCGTCGAAAATCATCGCGCCGCAGCGCGCAACCGAAGCGGCCTGCTTGCGCTTTACAGCGTCGCCAAGGTCATACCCTCGGCGTCCAACCGCAGGACGGACCCCTGCTCGTACCAGTCCCCGAGCACTACACGCTTGCAGTCACGCCCCTCCACCACCGGCTCATGCACTGCCGGCCGGTGCGTGTGGCCGTGGATCAGCGTGTCGATCCCGAAGCGCGCCAGTGTCGCGGTGACGGCCTCGGGCGCGACGTCGGTGATCGTTTCCATCGTGCCCTGGCCCTTGAGGCCCGACTGGTGCGCCTGGCTGGCCGCGCGCGCCTGCTGCGCGAATGCCAGCCGCGCCTGCAGCGGCTGCGACAGGAACTGCGCCTGCCACGCCGGGTCGCGCGTCTGCACACGGAAGGCCTGGTAGGCGACATCGCCGGTGCACAACGTGTCGCCGTGCATCAGCAGGGTGGGGCGGCCGTAGAGCATCACCACGCTGGGGTCGGGCAGGACACGCATGCCGGCGCGGCGCGCATAGGCATCGCCCAGCAGGAAGTCGCGGTTGCCGCGGATGAAGAACACCGACGTGCCGGCGTCGACCACGGCGCGCACCGCGTCGGCGGTGCGCGCGCCGGCCTCGGACGGGTCGTCGTCGCCCACCCACGCCTCGAACAGGTCGCCCAGGATATACAGGGCGTCCGCGCCCCGGGCTTCGTCCTGCAGGAACCGGCAGAACAGGTCGGTGATGTGCGGCCGCTGCGCGTCCAGGTGGAGGTCGGAAATGAAGAGCGTGGTCATGCGGCGATTGTAGGGCCCATCAATTGCGCGCCTACAGGTGCCGGCCCGGCCCGGTAAAATGCCGGGCTTGCCCGCCCCGAGCCCGACCGCATGACCTGCCGCACCCGTTTCGCCCCCAGCCCCACCGGTTACCTGCACATCGGCGGCGCGCGCACCGCGCTGTACTGCTGGCTGGAGGCACGCCGTCGCGGCGGGCAGTTCATCCTGCGCATCGAGGACACCGACCGCGAGCGCAGTACGCAGGCCGCCATCGACGCCATCCTGCAGGCGATGGACTGGCTGGGCTTGGACTACGACGAAGGCCCGGTCTACCAGACCCACCGCCTGGACCGGTACCGCGAGGTCGCCGAGCAGCTGGTCGCCGCCGGCCACGCGTACTACGCCTACGAGACCAAGGACGAGCTCGAGGCCATGCGCGAGGCCGCGATGGCCAAGGGCGACAAGCCGCGCTACAGCGGCGCTGCGCGCGATGCCCACCTGCCGTATCGCGACGACCCCAACCGCGTCATCCGCTTCCGCAACCCGCTCGACGGCACGGTGGCGTGGGACGACAAGGTCAAGGGCCGCATCGAGATCGCCAACAGCGAGCTCGACGACCTGGTGATCTTCCGCTCCGACGGCTATGCGACCTACAACTTCGCCGTGGTCGTCGACGACCTGGACATGGGCATCACCGACGTCGTGCGTGGCGACGACCACGTCAACAACACGCCCCGCCAGATCAACATCTACAAGGCGCTGGGCGCCGCGGTGCCGCACTTCGCGCACCTGCCGATGATCCTCGATCCCGAAGGCGCGAAGCTCTCCAAGCGCACCGGCGCCGCGGACGTCATGCAGTACCGCGACATGGGCTACCTGCCGCACGCGCTGCTCAACTACCTGGTGCGCCTGGGCTGGTCGCACGGCGACCAGGAGATCTTCTCGATTGCCGAGCTGCAGTCGCTGTTCGACCTCAAGGACGTCAACGCCAAGGCCGCGCGCATGGACCCGGCCAAGCTCGGCTGGCTCAACCAGCAGTACCTCAAGAGCGATGCGCCCGAAGACGTCGCCCGCCACCTGGAGTGGCACCTGCGCGAGGCCGGCTACGACCTCGCCAAGGGACCCGCACCGGCGGACATCGTGCTGGCGCTGCGCGACCGCGTGCAGACGCTGAAGGAGATGGCGGAACGGGCCGCTGTGTGGTTCGGCCCGCTGGTCCAGTACGACGAGGCTGCGGTCGCCAAGCACCTCAAGCCGGCGGCGCGCGCCCCACTGGCCGATGCGCGTGCGCGCCTTGCCGGGCTGGGCGAGTGGACCGTCGACGCGATCAGCACGGCGCTGCACGACACCGCTGCCGCGCTGGAGCTGGGCATGGGCAAGGTCGCCCAACCGCTGCGCGTGGCGATCACCGGCACCCAGGTCAGCCCCGACATCGGCCACACCGTGTACCTGGCCGGTCGCGACGAGGCGTTGGCCCGGATCGACGCGGCGCTTGCAAAAGTGCCGGCCGGGGCCTAGATCAGGGCCATGGGCCACGCCTGCACCGACCCGAAGCACCACGTCCACGACGCCGACGCGTTCGTGGGCGAGGTCGAGCGCGTGTGCAAGCAGCGCGGCCTGCGCCTGACGCCGATCCGCGCCAACGCGCTGCGCCTGATCGCCGATGCCGAGCGCCCGGTCAAGGCCTACGAGCTGCTGGACCTGATGAAGGCCACGCACGACGCCGCGGCGCCGCCGACGGTCTATCGCGCGCTGGAGTTCCTGCTGGAGCACGGCTTCATCCACAAGCTGGCGTCGGTCAACGCGTTCGTGGGGTGCCACCACCCGGCGTCGGAGCCCCACGCGGTGCCGTTCCTCATCTGCGACCGCTGCCAGTCGGCCACCGAGCTGGAGGACGAGCAGATCGTCGCCGCGCTCGATCACCGCGCGCGCGCGCTGGGCTTCGTGCCGCAGGCGCAGACGCTGGAGGTGCATGGGCTTTGTGCGCGTTGCGCGGCGACGGGCTGAAGAAACGCCGGACGACAGGTCTGCTTCTGTAGGAGCGGCTTCAGCCGCGATCACCTCGCGAGGCAAGCACGCCTCTCTGTGGGAGCGACGTAAGTCGCGACCCGCGTTACTTCGAATGCATGCCGGTCGCGACTTACGTCGCTCCTACAAAGGGTTGAAGCATTACCGGCAGCGTGATCGCGGCTGAAGCCGCTCCTACAGGATCACAAGGGCAACCAGCGGCGATCGGAAAAGAAGAAGCCCGCCGGATGGCGGGCTTCTTCGACGCGGTCAACGTGCAGCCAGGCGTCAGAAGAAGGCCCGCACCCCGAACGCCACGCCGCGGCCCGGCAGTGGTGCCAGGTCCTTGAGGAACGACGTGTGGGTACGTGCTTCCTCGTCCAGCAGGTTGCTGCCGTCGAGGAACACCTCCCACGCATTGCCGCCCGCGGTATCGACATGCCACGCCAGGTGGGCGTCCACCAGGGTGTAGCCGGGCGTTTCGGTCTCGAAGGCGGCCACGTCGTCCTGGCGCGCGTAGTGCACGGCGCCCAGCGAGGCCCGCCAGGCGCCTGCCGCCCAGCGAAGTTCAGCGCCCGCACGCGATGGGGCGATGCGCGGCAGGGACCCGCTGCGCGAAATCTCGGCGGTGTAGTCGTGGCTGTGGTCGCCGTGGGGTACGGATACCGCGACGTCGCGCGTGCCGCTGCCGTCGAGCTCGCCGCGGACCACGTCACCGAAGACGCGCAGCGCCCAAGTGCCGGTGGCGTTCTCGGCGAATGTCCAGTCCGCCTCGGCCTCGGCACCGTTGAAGGTGGCCTCCTCCTGCGTCCACAGCCGCACCGGGCCGCCGTCGTCGATGCCGGTGTCGGCCAGGTAGATGAAGTCGTCGAACTGCGTGTGGTAGACCGACGCACTCAGCCGCAACGGGCCGCTGTGCCAGTGCAGGCCCAGCTCGGCGCGGTTGGCGGTCTCCACGTCCAGGTCCGGCGTGCCCAGCTCCACGCTGCCGGTGGCGACGTGGAACCCGTTGGAATACAGCTCCTCGGCCGTCGGTGAGCGTTGCGCACGGTCCAGGCCGAGCGACAGGTGCAGGTCCGGGTTGAAGTCCCATCGCAGTGCGGCCGACAGGCTGGTGGTGTCGAAGTCCCGGTCCGGGCCGATCGCGCCTTCGGCGATGTCGATGCGATTGCGATCGTAACGCGCACCCAGTTCGGTCTTCAGCGCGCCGAACTCACGTTCGCCGATCCAGAACACGCCGGTATCGCGCGACGCCGACCCGGGCACGAACGCCTCCTCGCCGATCGCCACGAAGTCGCGCTGCGACCACTGCGCGCCGAGCGCGCCGTTCCAGCCGGCCAGCGGCTGGTGCACGAGCTCGACCCGCGCCTCGGTGCTGTCGTTGTCGAAGACGGTACCGACCTCGTCACCTTCGAACTCGGTGTGGGTGTACTCGGTGTTGGCCAGCTTCACGCGCAGGGACTGGAACGCGCCCAGGTCGTCCAGGCCGCCGCGCAGCTCGGTGCGGCGCTGGTCCATGACGATGCGGACGGCCGCCTCGCCATGCGCCTCCTCGTGCTCGTGGTCGTCGTGCTCTTCCTCCTCCTCATGCTCATGCCCGTGTCCGTCCTCGTGTGCATGGCTGTGGCCAGGCACCCCATAGCGGGTGTTGAACAGGTTGTAGCCGACGCCGACGAAGCCGCGCTCGCCCACCCAGGACATGCCCAGGCCGGCGGCATCGGTACGGATGGCGCTGTTGGGCAGCACGCCGAAGACGCCGAGTTCCTCCTCGTGCTCCTCCTCGTGCTCTTCCTCCTCGTGGCCCTCGTGCTCTTCCTCGTGCGCCGCTTCGCTTTCGGCGTAGCCGGGGATGTCGTAGTCACCGGTTTCGCGGTGCAGGGCGTCGAAGTGGAACACCACATTGCCGGTGCCTGCTTCGGCTGTGCCGTCCAAGCGGACCATGCCGGTGCGCTCGTCGTTGACGCTGCCCGCCCGCAGTTCGGCGCGGCCCTCCAGCGGCTGTGCGGTGACGGCTTCGGGGATGCGCCCGTCGATGACGTTGACCGCGCCACCGATCGCGCCGCTGCCGTACAGCAGCGTCGCCGGGCCCTTCAGCACTTCGATCTGGTTGGCCAGGAACGGCTCGATGCTGACCGCGTGGTCGACGCTGACAGTGGACACGTCGCCGGAGCCCAGGCCGTCGCTCAGCACCTGCACGCGCGCGCCGTCGAAGCCGCGGATGATCGGCCGGCCCACGCCGGGCCCGAAGTACGACGACTGCACGCCCGGCAGCTTGTTGACCGTCTCGCCCAGGGAGTTGGCCTTGGCGGCGTCGAGCTGCTCACCGGCCAGCACGTCCACCGGGCGGGTCAGGTCCTCGGCCGTGCGGGCCAGCGGGTTGGCGCGGACGACGATCGCATCCAGGTCGGTCGCCTCGGTGTGGCGGGGGTCCTCCTGCGCCCACAGGGCGGGGGAGAGGGCAAGCAGGGCGAGGAACAGGGGCGTACGGCGCAGGGTGGAAGGCTTCATCACGTAGGTCGGGTACACTGGCGACGGGAAGAAACGAAATGTTATATTGTTTCAAATGAGCTCGCACCCCCCCAAAGTCATGCCCCCTGCGCAGACCGTTCCTTCGGCGCTCAACACGGCCGATCGCGTCGGCTTTGCCGCCTCCTTCCTGTGCGCGATCCACTGCGCGCTGCTGCCGCTCGTGCTGGCACTGGCGCCTGCATTCGGGTTGAAGCTGGGCGGCTGGATCGACTTCGACCAGGCGTTCGTGGTGTTCGCCACCCTGCTGGGCGCGACCACGCTGACGCTGGGTTACCGCCGGCACCGCGGCTTCCACGCCTGGGCGCTGCTGGTGCCGGGCCTGGCGCTGGTCTGGGCGGCCTCGTTCACGCCGCTGCACAACCACTCGCTGACGCACCTGGTGATGATGGTGGTGGGCGGCGTGCTGCTGGCGCTGGCGCACCTGGTCAACCTGCGGCTGACGCACGCCGCCACGGGGCGGGGCTGAACGGCGCGGCGCGCCCGCTGTGATAGCCTCTGCGGCCGCTCGCGCCCCCGGCGCGGCCTTATAATGCGACCACCTCGCAGGATTCCGCGCCGACCGGCGCGGTTTTTCACTTTACGGATTCAGGAGCAGCACCATGGGTAAGGGCGACCGCAAGACCGCCAAGGGCAAGCGTTTCAACTCCAGCTACGGCAACGTCCGCACCGCTGGTGCCACCACCAAGGCCACCGGCGCGGCTGCTGCCCCGGTTGCCAAGAAGACCACCAAGTCCGTCGCCAAGGCGCCGGCCAAGAAGGTCACCAAGAAGACCGTCGCCAAGGACTGAGCGCCCCGCGCCCGGTTGCGACGTTCGATCGAAAAGCCCCGCCGATGCGGGGCTTTTTTGTTGCGGGCCGGCCTGTATCAGTCGACGCGCCGGCCCGCGATGCGCAACGAGTCGCAGAGGTCGCCGCCCAGCCAGTAGCCGAGTTCGGACGGGTGGCCAATGCGCCACTGCACGAAGTCGGCGCGCATGCCCACGCGCAGCGCGCCGCGATCGTGCAGCCCAAGGGCGCGGGCCGCGTTGACGGTCGCGCCGCGCAGTGCCTCTTCCGGTGTCAGGCGGAAGTGCGTGCATGCCAGCTGCATTGCCTGGCGCAGCGACAGCAGCGGAGAGGTTCCGGGGTTGCAGTCGGTGGCCACCGCCATCGGCACGCCCTGGCCGCGGAAGGCGTCCAGCGGCGGAAGTTTCGTTTCGCGCAGCACATGGAACGCGCCGGGCAGCAGCACGGCCACCGCGCCGCGCCCGGCCATCGCGCGCACGCCGTCGCTGGAGGTGTGCTCGACGTGGTCCGCCGACAGGCCGGCGTACTCGGCCACCAGCGCGGCGCCGCCGAGGTCGCTGAGCTGGTCGGCGTGGAGCTTGACCGGCAGGTCAAGTGCGCGCGCGGCATCGAACACCCGCCGCGTCTGCGCCGGCGAGAAGCCGATGCCCTCGCAGAACGCGTCCACCGCATCGACCAGGCCCTCGGCATGCAACTGCGGCAGCCATTCGACGACGGCGTCGATGTAGTCATCCGCGCGGCCCTCGAACTCCGGCGGCAACGCATGTGCTGCCAGGTACGTGGTGCGGACTTCGATCCCCAGGACCTCGCCGACCTGGCGCGCCACGCGCAGCATCTTGCGCTCGTTGGCCAGGTCCAGGCCGTAGCCGGACTTGATCTCGACAGTCGTGACGCCGTCGGCCGCCAGTGCGCGGGCGCGTGGGAGGGACTGCGCCAACAACTCCTCCTCGCTGGCGGCGCGCACCGCACGCACCGTCGACAGGATGCCGCCGCCGGCACGGGCGATGGCCTCGTAGCTTTCGCCCTGCAGGCGCATCTCGAACTCGCGCGCACGGTCGCCCGCGAACACCAGGTGGGTGTGGCAGTCGACCAGGCCGGGGGTGATCCAGCCGGTGGCCTCGATGACCTCGTGCGCCAGCGACGCCGGCGGCCCCGGTAGTGCGTCGCACGGCCCGACGTGCGCAATCACGCCGTCGCGCCACGCCAGTGCGCCATCGGCGATTTCACCGTAGCCGCTGTCGCCATCCAGGGTGGCCAGCGATGCGCCAACGACGATCCCGTCCCACTGCTTGTCGTGCCCGTTGCTCATCCGCGCATTGTAGGCGGGCGGGCCGGGCCGGCTGTCGGCACCGATAACTGGCGATAATCCCCGCATGCAGACTTCGACAGCCCCCCGTCTCTGGCAGCCGGCCCATGGCTGGCAACCCCTGTCCGTCGACGCATCGCGCGGCCTGCCCGCCGGCACGCGCCTGCTGCCCGGCATCGCCAACCTGCATTCGCACGCCTTCCAGCGCGCCATGGCCGGCATGGCCGAGCGTCGCGGCGACAGCGACCAGGACAGCTTCTGGACGTGGCGGGAGACGATGTACCGCTTCGCCGGCCGCTTCGACCCGGACACGCTCCGCGCCGTCGCCGCGCAGCTCTACGTGGAGATGCTGGAAGCCGGCTACACCAGCGTCTGCGAGTTCCACTACCTGCACCACGCGCCCGACGGCCGGCCCTATGACGACCCCGCCGCCATGTCGCGTGCGCTCATCGACGCCGCGCGCGAGACCGGCATCCGCCTGACCCTGCTGCCGGTGCTGTACATGACCGGCGGTTTCGATGGCCGTGCGCTGGGCGATCGCCAGCGGCGGTTCGGCCACGACGTCGACGGCTACTTGCGCCTGCTCGAGACGTTGCGTGCCGAGGAATACGACACCCTTCGAGTCGGTTGCGCGCTGCACAGCCTGCGCGCGGTGCCGCCCGACGCAATGTCGGCGGTGCTGGCCGCGTTGCCATCCGACAGCCGCATCCACATCCACATCGCCGAGCAGACGGGCGAGGTCGACGACTGCGTCGCCATGCGTGGCACGCGCCCGGTGCAATGGCTGCTGGACCATGCCGGGATCGATGCACGCTGGACGCTGGTCCACGCGACCCACCTGGACGACGCGGAGGTGGCCGGCGCCGCGCGCAGCGGTGCGACGGTGGCGATCTGCCCCACGACCGAGGCCAACCTCGGCGACGGCCTGTTCCGCCTGCGCGACTATCTGGACGCCGGCGGCGCGTGGGGCATCGGGTCGGATTCTCACATCTCCGTGAGCCCGGTGGAGGAGCTGCGCTGGCTGGAGTACGGCCAGCGGCTGGCGACCCGCCGCCGCAACATCGCGACGTCACCGCAGGTCCGCAGTGTGGGCGAGACGCTGCTGGGCGGCGTGGCGGCCAGTGCAGCCGCATCGACGGGCCATGCCTCCGCCAGCGTGCGGGATGGACAGCCGCTGGATGCGTTCTCGCTGTCGATGGACGCGCCGGTGATGGCCGGTGCCGACGACGGCGATGCGGTCGACCGCTGGGTGTTCAGCGGCAACCGGTCGCTGGTCGACCGGGTGTGGGTGGGCGGGCGGTGCGTCGTGCAGGGCGGTCGGCACCGGGCCGCCGATGCGATTGGCGGGCGCTATCGCAGTGCCATGGGGCGTCTGCTCGCAGACTAGAAGTGCCTATGTAGGAGCGGCTTCAGCCGCGATCCGATCTCCAGTCGAGCGCGAGGCATCCGATCGCGGCTGAAGCCGCTCCTACAGGGCCGCACGCCCACAGGGGAGAGCCGATGGGTGATGCGCCCAACGTCCCCATGCATGTTCACGTCGCCGAAGGCCGGTTCCGTCGCGCCCAACAGGCCCTCCATCGCAAGGTCCGGCGGAAGGCGCACTGCGGGCCGATGCTTCAGGCTCCACCCCACCAGGAGCCCGCCGTGTCCCGATCCCTTCGCCCCCTCGTCCTCGCGCTGGCCGCCGCGGTCACCTTTCCCGCTCACGCCATGACCGATGCCGAGCTCGACGCGATCGTCGCCCAACGCCTGCACGGCGACCGCACCGGTGCGTGCTTCGCGGTGGCGGTCATCGACGACTCGGTCGCACGCAGCTTCGCCTGCGCCGATGCCACCGGCTCGCCGCGCATCGGCCCGAACAGCGCGTTCGAGATCGGCTCGGTCAGCAAGACACTGACCTCGACGTTGCTGGCCGAGCTGGTCGAGCGTGGCCAGGCCGACCTGGACGACCCGCTGGCCGACTACCTGCCCGCGGGTACAGCCGTGCCGGAATTCGAGGGCGCGCCGATCCGGCTGCGCCACGTCGTGACCCACACCAGTGGCCTGCCGGCGCTGCCGCCGGGCGGGCTGGTCAACGACATGGCCGACCCGTACGCGAAGCTGACGCCGCAGGCCCTGCTCGACGCATTGTCCGATGTCACGCTGCCCAGTGCACCGGGCACCCGTTTCGAATACTCCAACTACGCCTCGATGCTGCTCTCGTACGCGGTCGCGCGGCGCGCCGGCCGGGACTTCGACGCGCTGCTGCGCGAGCGCGTGTTCACGCCGCTGGCGATGGACGGCGCGCACCTGTCCGATCCGCCCACCGGCGTGCGGACCGCCACCGGCCACACCCCCAACGCGCAGCCGGCCAGCGCCTGGCATTTCGACCCCGTGCTGGCCGGCGTCGGCGGTGTGCGGGCCACGCTCGACGACCTGGTCCACTACGTGCAGGCGCACCTCGGGCAGCGCACCTCGCCCCTGGATGCCGCACTCGCGCGCACCCGCCAGCCGGTCGACACCGCGTCGGGCCAACCGATGGCGATGAACTGGATGCTCGCGCCGATGGAAGGCCGCACCGTCCACGCGCACGAAGGCGGTACCGGCGGGTTTTCCTCCTTCGTGGCCTTCGATACCGACCGCAAGCGCGGCGTGGTGGTGCTGTCGGATACCGCGCTCACCTCGGTCGGCGGGCTCGGCAGCCTTGGCCTGCACCTGCTGGACCCGCGCGTTCCCCTGGGCGCGCCGCGCAAGGCGACGCAGCCGCCGGCGGAGCTCCTCGATGCGCTGGCCGGCACCTGGCAGCTGCAGGGCGGGCCGCGCATGGAGGTGAGGCGCAAGGGCGACGCGCTTGAGATCCAGGCGCCCGGGCAACCGGCCTTCGAACTGGGCTACGACGACGCGGGCGACTTCTACCCGCTGGCGTTCGACGCGCTGCTGCGACCTCAACGTGCGGCCGACAGAACCTATCGGTTCACCTGGCACCAGGGCGGCGGTGTGATGGCGGCGCGTCGCGTCGAAGCCGCCGGCAATGGCGCGGACGCATCGATGCCCATCCCCCCGCCAACACCCGCGCAGTTGGCGGCCTACGCCGGCGACTACCCGCTGATGCCGTCGATGACGCTCAACGTGCGCGTGGAAGGCGACACCCTGTTCGCCCAGGCCACGGGGCAGGGCGCGTTCGCGCTGGCGCCGGTGTCGGCCGACGTCTTCGAAGCTGCCGAGTACGGCATCGAGATCCGTTTCGAGCGCAACGACGCGGGCGAGGTCACCGCGCTTGCGCTGCACCAGGGTGGCCAGATCCTGCGCGGTGCGCGACGCTAGGGCGATGCCGATGACTGCCGCACCCGCTCCACCACCGACCTACGCGCTCGACCGGTCGTTGCCGCCCGACGTGCTGATCGGCGGCAACACGGTGTGGAGCCGCTATCGGCAGTTCCCGGTGTTCAGCGGTCCGTGGCTGCGCGGGCGCACGGGGCTGTTCGCGTCGGTGATCGCGGTGTTCGCCGCGGTCACCGCGTTCGGCGTGGGCTTCTCCACCCGCG
>CBIHLN010000020.1:0-38026 GCA_966210725.1 uncultured Lysobacter sp.
GGCTCAGGGGCGGCGACGGCCGGCGCGTCAGTTTCGGCGGGACCGGCCTGATCGCTGCAGGCCGCCAGCACGGGTACCGCCAGGCACATCACAAGAAAGGCATCACGCACGCGCATGTGGACTCCACGGGACACTGGAAACGGGCCGTCAGGGTGCACGCAACGGCGTTACGGCCGCATCGCGATCCCGGAGTAATGCCGCGCGGCCGGCGGGGCAGGCACACGCCGCCGCCCCGATCGGCGTCGCAGGCGTGGCGGCACGTGTGTCCGCGCCATCCACCGGCGCATACTCGACGGGCCGACTGCGACCCGCAGTCCAGCGCCACGCGCGCAGGAGATGCCCATGAGCAAGGGGATGGACCAGAAGAAGGAACAGAAGAAGAAGCCGGCCAAGTCGATGAAGGAAAAAAAGGCCGAGAAGCGCGACAAGAAGGCGACCAAGAGCTTCATGCCGACCTAGGGTCCTCGGATCCACGCGCGCGGAAGGCCCGGCCCGTGCCGGGCCTTTCCGTTTTTGCGCGGGATCACGTGCCGCCGGAGGGTCCGGCGGCCCTCGGGTGCGACGACGTGGCCGCGTGCGCCCGGTGATAGGCCACCAGCGCGTTGGCGTGGCCGTGGCCGATCCCGTGCTGGTCCTTGAGCCATGCCACCTGCGCCATGTGCGGCTGGTCCCGGACCGTGTCGAGCCGGTCCAACCAGTGCTGGACCGGTTTGCCATAGGTCCGCTCGATCGACGGAAAGTACGACGCCGGGCCCTTGATCTTCGTATCGCTTGCCATGGTGATCCTCAGTTGGACGCCGCGAAGGCCTCGGCGATGGTCGGTGGGGCTGCCGGGCGTGCGTACATCGCCTGCAGGTAGGCGCGGAGCCGGGGCGTGCCGTCCAGCAGGCCGGCCTCGTTCGCCCAGTCCAGGGTGTAGGCGGCATTGAAGTCCGCCACGCTTGGGCGGTCGCCGACGAGGTACGTGCGGTCGGCCATGTGCGCCTCCAGCACGTCCAGCATCGCCCTGCACTCGCGTTCCGCCAGGGCGGCATCCTGGGGGAGCCGCTGCGCCTCCGGGTAGATGAACGTGTGCCGCGCGATGCGCCACAGCGGCTGCTCGATCTCGGTCACCAGGAAGAACATCCAGCGGTACACCTGCGCACGTGCTTCGAGAGACGTGGGGATCAGGCCCGCCTCGGGGTACTTCTCCGCCAGGTACAGCTGGATGGCCGCCGACTCGGTGAGGACGGTGTCCCCGTCCACCAGCACCGGCACCTTGGCGGCGGGGTTGAGCTCGATGAAGGGCGGCCGCTTCGCCTCACCCTGCGTCAGGTCCACCGGGCACGACGCGTAGTCCAGGCCCAGCTCGTTGAGCAGCCAGATGACGCGCAGGGCGCGCGTCGGGGGTGTTCCATGAAGTGTCAGCATGTCGGGGTGCCTTGTGCGCCTGGGGGTATTTCAGACAACGACGGCCGAGGGCGCGCCACATCGACACGCCCACGCGATGCAGCGGTCACGCCTTCGTCAGGCAGCGCTGGCCGTTTTCCGCCACACTGCGCGCCCGCCGCGGCCCCCGCGGCCCGCGCGCCTCGCCCCTGGACCCCGTGAAGACTCCTGCCAGCCTGCTGACGCTGATCGACGAAGGCGTCATTGACGAAGTCGTGCGCCCGCTCAAGAGCGGCAAGGAAGCGGCGGTGTACGTGGTGCGCGCCGGCGACGAGGTGCGCTGCGCGAAGGTCTACAAGGACATGGCGCAGCGCAGTTTCCAGAAGCGCGTGCAGTACCAGGAGGGCCGCAAGTCGCGCGGCAGCCGCGAAGCGCGCGCGGTCGCCACCGGCAGCCGTTATGGCCGCCGCCAGCAGGAGGCGGAATGGAAGAACGCCGAGGTCGACGCGCTGTACCAGCTGCGCGACGCCGGCGTCCGCGTGCCCGAGCCGCACGGCTTTTTCCACGGCGTGCTGGTGATGGAGCTGGTGACCGATGCCGAGGGCTTCACGGCGCCGCGCCTGGGCGAAGTCGAACTGGACGAGGCCCAAGCGCGCGAGTTCCACGCCGTGCTGGTGCGCCAGGTGGTGCGGATGCTGTGCTGCGGCCTGATCCATGGCGACCTCTCCGCATACAACGTGCTGGTCGGCCCCGACGGCCCGGTGGTCATCGACTTCCCGCAGGTGGTGAGCGCGGCCGGCAACAACGCGGCGCGGTCCATGCTGCTGCGCGACGTCAACAACCTCACCGCCAGCCTCGGGCGCTGGGCGCCGGACCTGCTCGACACCTGGTTCGGTGAGGAGATGTGGGCGCTGTTCGAGGCCGGGGAGCTGCAGCCCGACACGGTGCTGACCGGCCAATTCACCTTCGACGAGCGCACCGTCGACCTCGATGGGGTTCGCGATGCGATCAACGACGCACGCGAGCTCGCGCTGATCCGCCAGCAGGGTCGCGAGGACGCGCAGTACGAGGACTGATCGGCGCAACCGCGGCGCAAGCCGACCCAACTAGTCGTAGACCACGGTCTCCTCGCCTACCTCTACCGCGCCATATTTCAGCGCGCCAACACGGTCGTACACGTGCAACACGGCGCCGGTGGATGTCTGCAGTGACTCGACCAGGCGAAACCCGAGCGGGATGGTGCCCGCGCCGAACAGCCGCTTGCCGGCGCCCAGCACGACCGGAAACGTCCACAGCCGCAACGTGTCGACCAGGTCATGCCGCAGCAGCGTCTGCAGCAGGTCGCCGCTGCCGTGCACCTGCAGTTCGCCGCCCTCGCCTGCCTTGAGCCGCGCCACCTCCGCCGCGATGTCCGCGCCGAGCAACGTCGAGTTGTCCCAGTCCAGTCGCGACAGGGTGCGTGAGGCCACGTACTTGGGCCGCGTGTTAAGCGCGACCGCGGTGGCGTCCGCCGGATCGGTCGATTTCGGCCAGGACGCAGCGAAGATCTCGTAGGTCTTCCGTCCCAGCACGAAGCCGCCGGCGCGCGTGGTCCAGTCGGTCATGACCTCGACCAGCCGGTCGTCGAAGTACGGGACCAGCCAGCCGCCATGTGCGAACCCGCCTTCGCAATCCTCGTCGGGCGCGCCCGGCGCCTGCATCACGCCATCGAGCGTCATGAACGTACCTGCCACCAGCTTTCTCATTCCCTCACTCCCGTGTTTTCGCTGGAATCGCCCATTGGCGACGAACCAGCCGCGCCCGGTTCGACATGCTGCATCGGTGTTCGGCAGGCCGCACCCGGCGCCGGACTGCAGGCCCGCCCGGTGCAACGCGCACGGCTGTATTCAGCGACAATCCCGGCGCGGCCGCCCGGTGCCGCGACGGACGGATCTGCGACGACACGCATGCGAACTTTCGTACTCAGGGCGCGCGCCGCGCCCACCGACAGCGCGAAGCTGCTGGCGGGTGTCGGCCAGGAGGCCCACACGGAAATCCTGGCGCATACGCTGATGAACGCCATCTTCGTGGCGCAGTCGCACCGTCCCGACGTGGTCGTCTACCTGGTGCTGGAAAGCACGCAGGACTTCTCGCGCACGGTCCGCTTCGAAGCCAGCGCCATGCACGACATCGGCGGCTTCAACGAGCAGGCGTTGCTGGGCAAGGTCGCCAGGGCGCTGGACGCGTCGCGCGGGATGGGCAAGGAGGAGGAGCGGCCGGTGGAGTCGGGCGTCACCGTGCGCACGGTCAGCTTCGAGCGGCTGGTCCAGCAACTCGCGCAGGACCACCAGCTGTTCGTGATGGACCGCAAGGGCACGCCGATCCGCGAGCAGGCGTTCGACGGCAACCCCTGCTTCCTGCTGACCGACCACATCCCGATGCCGAAGAAGACCTTCGGCAGTCTCGACCGCCTCGGGGCCACCCGCCTCACGCTGGGCCGGACCATGCTGTTCGCCTCTCAGTGCGTGGTGCTGATCCACCACGAGCTGGACCAGCGCTAGGCGTGGACAGCGATCGGCCCTCGCCGGATGGGCCGGACCGCGACCGACATCGATCGTCCCGCACTCTTGCGTCCCGTGGCGGAAACCGGGTCGCTCAACCCACCCCGCCGCCGGTGGAATCGGCCGGGTTCTCGAGCAGGCGCGCCATGTCGGCATCCTTGTCCTGCCAGATGCCATTGATCCAGGCCTGGAACCGAGCGCGCACCTCCGGATCGGCCTGGTAGTCGCCCCCCGCCAAGCCGTCCGGGATCGGACGCTGGCGGACATGCACGCGGATCTCGGGCACGCGGTCGGCCAGCAGATCCACCAGCGACGGCCGGCCGCCGGGATACGCGATGGTCACGTCCAGGATCGCGTGCAGCCCGTCGCCCATCGCATCGAGCACGAACGCCACGCCCCCCGCCCGGGGCTTGAGCAGGTGACGGTACGGCGATGCCTGCGCCTCATGCTTGGCCGGCGTGAAGCGCGTGCCTTCCACGAAGTTCATGATCGCCACGGGGATGGCGCGGAACTTCCCGCAGGCGCGGCGGGTGGCCTCGATGTCGCGGCCCGCCAATTCCGGTCGACGCTGGATCTGCTCCCGCGTGTGGCGGGCCATGAAGGGGAAATCCAGCGCCCACCACGCCACGCCCAGCAACGGCACCCAGATCAGCTGCCGCTTGAGGAAGAAGCGCATCAGCGGAATGCGCCGGTTGAACACCCGCTGCAGGACGACGATGTCGACCCAGCTCTGGTGGTTGGCCAGCACCAGGTAATGGCCGTCCTGCGCCAGCGTGGCGTCTTCCCGTACCCGCAGGCGGGTGCTGGAACACCGGTCGAGCATCCAGCTGTTCACCCCGATCCAGCTTTCGGCGATGCCGGTGAGCACGGGATTGCTGGCCACGCGCAACCGCGGGGACGGCAGCAACGCCTTGACCAGGGCCACCGCCAGCAGCGGCACCACGTGCAGCACCGTGTTGACGGCGAGCAGCAGGGCGATCAGGGGCACGCGCAATACGGACATGGAAGCCTTGGGTGGGGCGGGCCGTGCATTGTCGGGCATGCCGGGTGAGGGCCGATCAATGCGCGGCCACGGCACGCCGGCCCGTGCCGCCCGGCGATGCTCCCTCAGCCCTCGCCCGCCCCGGACGGCGGCAGCAGCGGCCGCATGAAGGTGCGCTCGTAGCGCAGCACGCACCCCGACTCGTCGCGGATCCGGTCGGCGGCGATGAATGCCGGGTCGCGACCGAATCGCGCGCGGTACTGCTCGTAGTGCGCCAGGCTGTCGAAACTGAAAAGGGCCAACGCCAGGTCGCTGGCGCCTTCGGCCGGCAGGAAATAGCCGTGGTGCTGGCCGCCGTGCATGGCGACCAGGCGCATCCATTCAGTCGCAAAGCGCTCGAAGGCATCCGTCCGAGCCGGGTCGATCGTGTAGTGCACGACGCAGGTGATCATCGCGGGCTCCTGTGCGGGGGGACAGCCTGTCCGGCGCCCGGGCGGTCAATTGAACACGGACGCCGGCCGGGCACCAGCCGGCACGCGCCTGATGCCGCGCCGCGTCCCGGCGTACCCCTGTCTACACTCGTGCCATGCACCACGGCATCCGCGCGGACAACGCAGACGAGCGCCACGGCGGATTGCAACCGGCCGCGGTGCCGGACGACCGCACGCTGCTGCGCGGCCTGCTGGCCCACGACATGCGGCGCGATATCCGGCGGCACCTGCGGCCGATGCTCGCGTGGTACCTGCTGTTCACCGCGTTCGCGACGGTGGCGGCGGCGCCGCTGACCGCGTGGTCGCTCGCCGGGTTGCTGCACTGGATCGAGCGGCCGCTCGCGGGCGAGTTCGACGGCCTGCTCGGCGGCGCGCTCGCGCTGGCATGGCTGATGCTGGCCGGGGCGCTGTCGTGGTGGGCGGTCATGCTGCAGCAGGCGGGCATGCTGCTCGTGTCGGCCAGCCACGGGTGCCGGTACCGCACCGCCGCGATGGCGCTGCTGGGCGTGTTGCGGCGCGCGGCGCCCCTCGCCGCGCTGGCGGCCTGCCAGGTGCTGGCGCATGCGCTGGTGGCGCTGCCGTGGCTGGCGGTGGGGAGCGTGCTGTACGGCGTGCTGCTGGGCGGTTACGACCCCTACTACGTGGCCGTGGCGCGCCCGCCGGAGGTCTGGGGGTTCCTGGCCGCGTTCCTGCCCGTGCTGGTCCTGGGACTGGTCCTGCATGCGACGCTGTATTTCAGGTGGCTGCTCGCCACGCCCGCGCTGGTGCTGGAGGGCCTGTCACCGGTGGCGGCGCTGGTCCGCAGCCGCACGCTCACCCGCGGCCGGCACCTGCGCATCGCCACGCTGGTGACCGGGGTGGCGCTCACGGTCGCGGCGCTGCCGCTGCTGGTGACCGAGGCCTACACCTACGCCGCCACGCCGCTGCTGGACGGGCTGCCGGCGCACCGCCTGGTCGTCAGCGCCGGCATCGCGGGGTACCTCACGTTCTACGCGGCCACCGTGCTGGGGGCGCTGTTCCTGGGCACCACGGTCAACGCACTGCTGGTGCGCGCCCTGTTCCACCGCCTCGGCGGTATCCGCCGTGCCGGTACCGACGCGACGCCATCCCGCGCGGGCCGGTTCGTCTGGGGGGCCGAAGCCGCGGTGTTGACGGTCGCCCTGGTCCAGGGAACGGCCGCCGTGTCCAGCATGAACCTGCGTCGCGAGGTCACCATCACCGCGCACCGCGGGGCCTCGGCCGTGGCCCCGGAAAACACGCGCGCCGCGTTCCAGGCCGCCATCGACGCCGGCGCGGACGCGATCGAACTCGATGTCCGGCTCACGGCCGACGGTGCGGTGGTCGTCTTCCACGACAGCGACTTCCGGCGCGTGGCCGGCGATGCGCGCCGGGTGGTCGAGACGCCGCTGGCAGCCATGCGCGACATCGACATCGGCGGCTGGCGCGGTCCGGCGTTCGCCGGCGAGCGCATCGCCACGCTGGCCGAGGTGCTGGCCCTCGTCGACCGCCGCGCCCGCCTCGTGGTCGAGCTCAAACCCGATGCGCACAACGCCGATGCACTGCTGGCGGCCACGCTGCGCGAGATCGAGCGCAGCGGCGCTTCCGACGTGGTCACGATCGCCTCGCTGTCGCCCGACCTCGTGCGCGCCGCGCGCGCCGCCGACCCGCAGGCACACCTGGCCCTGTTCGCGAATGCCGCGCTGCCCGGCACCGCACGGCGCACCGACTTCGACCTGCTGGGGCTCAACCACCTGCGGGTCGACGCCGCAGCCGTGGCGCAGGCGCGGCGCCACGGCTACCGCCTGCAGGCGTGGACGGTCAACGACCCCGTGCGCATGGCCCGCTACATGGACCTCGGGGTGGACGACATCTCCACCGACATGCCCGCGGAGGCCGTCCGGGTGCGCGCCGAACGGGCGGCGCTGTCGGATGCGGAACGGCTGCTCGCCATGCTGCGCAGCTGGCTGCGCGGCCACTAGCGGGTCGTCGGCGACGGCGTGCCTGTCCGTGCATGGGCGGCCTGCGCCGCCCGGCGCGCCGGCCGCACTACCATGGGCGCCCTGCCCGCGCCCACTGGTCCACCGCTTGAGCTACTCCCCCGAACTGCTCTTTTTCGTCGTCGGCCTGCTGCTGGTGCTGACCGTGCTGGCGGGCAGTTTTTCCAGCCGGTTCGGATTGCCGGCCCTGCTCGGCTTCCTGCTGCTGGGCATGCTGGCCGGCGTCGACGGTCCGGGCCGCATCCAGTTCGACGACCACGCCATCGCCCAGGGGGTGGGCGTGCTGTGCCTGGTATTCATCCTGTTTTCCGGCGGGCTCGACACCCACTGGACCAGCGTGCGACGTGCCGCCCTGCCGGCGTTGGTGCTGGCGACGGTGGGCGTGATGATCAGCGCGGGCGTGGTCGCCATCTCGGCGATGTGGCTGCTGGGCTTCACCCCGCTGCAGGGGTTCCTGCTGGGTTCGGTGGTCGCGTCCACCGACGCGGCCGCGGTGTTCGCGATCCTGCGCTCCAGTGGCCTGCCGCTGCGGGCGGAGGTGCAGAGCCTGATCGAGCTGGAGTCCGGCTCCAACGACCCGATGGCGATCTTCCTGGTCGGTGCCGCGCTGTTGCTGATCGCGGTGCCCGGGACCTCGGTCGTCTCGCTCGCGCCCGAGTTCCTCCTGCAGATGGCACTCGGCACGGCGGTCGGTTTCGTCATCGGCGTGGGCATGCCGTGGCTGCTGCGCCGCGCGCAGCTGCACGTGGGCGGCCTCTCGCTGGTGGTGTCGATCGCGGCCGCGCTGCTGGGTTACGGCCTGGCCGGCCTGGTGGGCGGCAACGGCTTCCTGGCCTCGTACGTGGCCGGCATCGTCGCCGGTCACCGGGCGTTCCCGGACAAGGAGACGGTGTCGCTGTTCCAGGACGGACTGGCGTGGCTGGCGCAGGTGGTGATGTTCCTGACGCTGGGGCTGCTGGTCTCGCCCAAGGACCTGCTGGACGTCGCCGCCCCGGGGCTGGCGGTCACCGCGGTGCTGATGCTGCTGGCCCGCCCGTTGAGCGTCTTTCTCTGCCTGGCGCCGTTCAGCGGCTACGGCTGGCGCGCCAAGGTGTTCGTGTCGTGGGCGGGCCTGCGCGGCGCCGTCCCGATCGTGGCGGCGACCTTTCCCATCGTCGCCGGCGTCCCGGGCGCGCAGGCGATCTTCAACATCGTGTTCTTCGTCGTGCTGATTTCCAGCATCGTGCAGGGGCCCACGCTGGGCTGGCTGGCACGGAGACTGTCGCTGGACCGGCGCTGAGACGCGCCCGGGGCCGCACCGCCCGTCGATGGCCCGCAGGCGGGCGAATGGCCGACCGGGCCGCGCTCAGTCGCGCGTCCCCGCCCGGTCCTCTTCGTCCGCGCGCATCTGCCGGTGGGTCCACAGCGTGAACGCGTGCTGGGCGCTCGCGCTGTCGACGATCACCTCCACCTCGCCATCCACGAGGTGCACGAAGACGCCGGGGATATCCGCGGACAGGCCCCGAAGCTGCCTCACCAGTTCACGGTCCGGCTGCGGATCCACATGCGACACCGCGATCAGGCGGATGGCGCGGATCCGGGTTTCGCAGGCGGCCTTGTAGCCCTCGGCGCCCAGGGCGTCGACATCGAGGCGGGCCATGGCGGCGGCATGCTCGAGGATCGATTCGGCGGTCTCGGTGCAGATCGTGGAATGGCTCATGCGTCCGGCGAGCGGTCGGGGGCCGGGCAGGATAAAGGGTGTTGCCCGCGGCCGACGCTTTCCAGTGCCGCGCCGCGAAGTGGGAACGGGAACTCCGCCTCCCAGTCACCGCCCTGTCGGCGGCAGCCCGGCAAACGGCCGGGGCCGGCAAAGCCGACCGCGCGCGCCGGCATGTTAATGAGATTGATTCTCACGTAAACTTGCCCGATGCAAAGCCGCGCAATCCTTATCTGGGCATGGGTGCACACCTGGACGAGCCTCGTCTGCACCGTGTTCCTGCTGATGCTGTGCCTGACGGGCCTGCCGCTGATCTTCCATGACGAGATCGACCGGCTGACCGAAGGTGTGCCCGAGCTGGGCCTGCCCGGCGTGGGTTCGTCGAGCGATGCGCCCGGGCTGCTTCCCTTGGACGCGATGCTGGCCCGCGCACTGGACGAACGCCCCGGCGAGGTGCCGGTGTACATGGCGTTCGACAACGAGCAGCCGGCGATGACCGTCACCACCGCGCCGCGCCCGGACTCGCCCGCCAGCGAGATGACCATCCTGCAGTTCGACCGCTCCACCGGCCGGATCTTCGCGGCCGAAAGCGAGGGCGAAGGCGTCATGCATTTCATCCTGCAGCTGCACACGGACATGTTCCTGGGGCTGCCGGGCATGCTGTTCCTGGGCGCGATGGGGCTGCTGTTCGCCGCGGCGGTGGTCTCCGGCGTGGTCCTGTACGCGCCGTTCATGCGCAAGCTGCCCTTCGGGACGGTGCGCGCGTCGCGCAGCGCCCGCGCGAAGTGGCTCGACTACCACAACCTGCTCGGCGTGGTCACCGTCGCCTGGGTGCTGGTGGTCGGCATCACCGGGACGATCCACACCCTGGCCGACCCCATCAACCAGGCCTGGCAGCGCAGCGAACTCACCGACATGACCCGCGCCTATGCCGGGCGCGAAGCGCTGCCGCCGCAACGCTACGGCTCGCTGGACCGCGCGATGGCGCGTGCCCGCCAGGCGCTGCCGGGCAACAACCCCCAGTTCATCGCGTTCCCCGGCGGCAGCTTCAGTTCCAGGCACCACTACGCGGTGTTCTTCCAGGGGGATACGCCGTTGACGGAGCGGCTGCTCACGCCTGCGCTCATCGACGCGGAAACCGGCGCGTTTACCGATGCGCGCCCCATGCCCTGGTACTACAAGGCGCTTTCGCTCTCGCGCCCGCTGCACTTCGGCGACTACGGCGGCCTGCCACTCAAGGTGCTGTGGGCCATCCTCGACGTGTTCACGATCATCGTGCTGGTCACCGGCCTGTACCTGTGGCTCGACAGGCGCCGCGCGCGTCGCGTCATGCCGTCGGCCGCGGCGCCCACCGCCACCGCAACGCGGCCACGGCCGTCGGGTGCCGCATGAAGGCGCGGACCCTTCGCGGCGTCTTCGCCCTGCCCGCGCTGATCGCCGCAGCGGGCGTCATCGGCCTGGTCAGCGCCCTCATCGGCGACGGCTGGCACGACGGCCTGGCCTGGCTGGGGCTGGCGGCGCCCGTCGCCGCGGTCCTCTGGGCGCGTGCGGCCCGCCGCTCGTAACCCGCTCGCCCCACCGCATTCGACTCACACCCTTGCATCCGGAGTTCACCGTGCCCCGTCATCCGCAACGACGCCCCCTGACGCTGCTGATCGCAGCCGCGCTGTCCTCGCCCTGCGCATTCGCGCAGGACACCCGGCCCCAGCCCGCGGAAGACGACGCGAGCACGCTCGACCGCGTCCTCGTCACCGCGCAGCGCGCCAACCAGACCGGCGTGGTCCGTGCCGGCCGTGTCGGCGTGCTGGGCGAGAAAGCCGCCGAGGACGTGCCCTTCAGCATCCGCAGCTTCAACGCGGCGCTCATCCTCAACCAGCAACCGCAGACCCTGGGCCAGGTCCTCGAGAACGACCCGTCGGTCCGCACCACCTACGGCTTCGGCAATGCCGCCGAGCAGTTCGTCGTGCGCGGCTTCGCCCTCACCGGCGACGACATCGGCTACGACGGCCTGTACGGCATCCTGCCCCGTCAGCTGGTCGCGCCCGAGTTGTACGAATCGGTGCAGGTGCTCAACGGTGCCAGCGCGTTCCTCAACGGCGCCGCGCCCGGCGGCACGGGCATCGGCGGCAGCGTCAACCTGGTCCCCAAGCGCGCGCGCGACGAGCCGCTCAACCGCGTGACGCTGGGCGTCTCCTCCCCCGGCCACGTGGGCGGCAGTTTCGATGTCGCGCGTCGCTCGGCCGGCGACGGGGCGTGGGGGCTGCGCGTCAACGGCGCCACGCGCAGCGGCGACATCGCGATCGACGACGAGGACCGCCGCGCGGACGTGCTGGGCCTGGCGCTGGACTATGCCGGCACCGGCTTCCGCGCCTCGCTGGACCTGGCGTACCAGGAGGTACGCGTGGAGCGCCTCCGCCCCAAGCTGACGGTCAACGACGTGGTGCCCCGCGTCCCCGATGCCGATTCGAACTACGGCCAGCCCTGGCAGTTCACCGAGTTGCGCGACGTGTTCGGCCAGCTGCGCGCGGAGTGGGATGTCGGCGACGACACGCTGGTCTACGGCGCGATCGGCGCGCGCGATGGCCGCGAGGACGGCTTCTACAGCTCGCTCACGCTGCTCGATGCCCGGACCGGCGATGCCAGCGCGAGCGGCTCCTTCATCCCGCGCACGGACAACAACGAGGCCGCCAACGTGGGCCTGCGCACCCGCTTCGCGACCGGCCCGGTCAGCCATGAGCTCAACCTCGGCGCATCGGCCAACTGGCTGACCAGCCGCAGTGCCTACGAGTTCTACTCCGAAACCTTCCCGACCAACCTCTACGACCCGGTCGTCACCCCGCGGCCGTCGACCGTGTCGTTCAGCGGCGGCGACCTGTCCGATCCGTTCCCTGTCGCCGATACGCGCATGACCAGCGCGTTCGTGTCCGACACGCTGGGCCTGCTCGACGGGCGGGTGCTGCTGACCGCGGGCGCGCGCCTGCAGAACATCAACGTGCGCTCCTATTCAAGCGTCGACGGCGCGCTGACCGCCGAATACGACGAGCAGGACGTGACGCCGGTGTTCGGCCTCGTCTACAAGCCCGTTGACGGCCTGTCCCTCTACGCCAACCGGATCGAGGCGCTGCTGCAGGGCGCGTCGGCGCCCGCGAGCGGCCCGGATCCGGACGGCGGTGCGCCGCTTCCGGTCAGCAATGCCGGTGACGTGCTGGAGCCGTACGTGTCCGACCAGGTCGAGGTCGGCGCCAAGCTGGGGACGGCACGCCTCAACGCGGGCATCGCTGTGTTCCAGATCGACCGCGAGACCGCGTTCCTGCAGCCGGATCCCGCAAACCCGGGCTCGCTGCGTTTCGGGCCGTTCGGGCAGCAGCGCAACCGCGGCATCGAACTGAGCGCGGAAGCCGAGCCGATCGACGGGTTGCGCATGATCGGTGGCGTCTCGTTCCTCGACGCCGAACTGCGCCGCACCCAGGGCGGCCTCAACCAGGGCAACGATGCGGTCGGCGTGCCCGATGTGCTGGTCAATGCCAACGTCGAGTGGGACGTGCCCGCCCTGCCCGCGCTGACCCTCACCGGACGCGCGGTCCACACCGGTGAGCAGGCGGCCAACCTGTCGAACACGACCTCGCTCGACAGCTGGACGCGGTTCGACCTGGGCGCGCGCTACGTCACGCTGGTCGCAGGCCGTCCGCTGACGCTGCGCTTCACCGTCGACAACGTCGCCAACGCGCGCTACTGGGCGTCGGCGTTCGACTCGTTCCGCCCCGACCTGCTGCAGGGCGCGCCGCGCACGTACAAGCTCTCGGCATCGATCGACTTCTGACGGCGCGCGCAGCGCCATCCCGAGGTCACCACCAGGGACGTGGAGCCGGCCTCGCCGCCGGCTCCACGCGTGCGAATTTCGTAAAGCCGACGCCGCCGTCGCGCCTGGTCTACTTCACGCGCTCACCCGATGCCAGGCGGACGCCGGCGACATCCGCCGGCACGGGTCGGATCCTCAGCCGCAGCCGTCCGTCGTGGCGGCTCAGGCGCAGGTCGCGGTGGCGCACCAGGTAGTGCAGCGCCACGCCGGCCGCGGCGATGCCCGACAGCGCCGCCACGCCCAGCGCCCAGCGCGCGCCGAAGCGGTCGACCACCCAGCCCACCAGCGGCGCGCCCAGCGGGGTGCCGCCCATCACCACGGCAATCCGCAGCGCCAGCACGCGGCCGCGCATCGCGCGCTCGGTGGTCAGCTGCATCATCGAGTTGCTGGCGGTCATGAAGGTCAGCGCCGCCAGCCCGACGAAGAACAGCACCACCGCGAACGACACCGGACCCGGCATCAGCGCCGCCACCGCCACGCTCAGCCCGAACGCCGCGGCCGACACCGCCATCAGCACCATGCCGGGCTCGGGCCGCCGCGCCGACAGCAGCGCCCCGGCCAGGGTGCCGACCGCCATCGCGGAGGTCAGCAGGCCGTACTGGCTGGCATCGCCCTGGAACACCGTCACCGACATGGTCGAGATGAAGATGGCGAAGTTGAAGCCGAAGGTCCCGATCAGCGCCAGCATCACCATCACCGCCATCAGGTCGGGGCGGCGGGCGACGTAGCCGAACCCCGCGAGCACGCTGCCGCGCGTGTACTCGGGTGCGGCTTCGGCGTGCAGCTCGTGCACGCGCAGCAGCGCCAGCGACACCAGCACCGCGCCGTACGACGCGGCGTTGACCATGAACAGCCAGCCCTCGCCCACCGCGGCGATCAGCAGGCCCGCCACCGCCGGGCCGACCATGCGCGCCGCATTGAACGACGCCGAGTTGAGCGCCACTGCATTGGCGAGGTCGGCATCGCTGACGAGGTCGGACACGAACGTCTGCCGCACCGGGGCATCGAATGCGGTCACGCACCCCAGCAACAGGGCAAACCCGTACACATGCCACAGTTGCACCGCGCCACTGAGCACCAGCAGGCCCAGCCCCAGCGCCAGCAGGCCGGAGATGGCCTGGGTGGCCATCAACAGCTTGCGGCGGTCCCAGTGGTCGGCGGCGTAGCCGGTCAGCGGCAACAGCAGCAGTGGCGGTCCGAACTGCAACGCCATCACCGTGCCCACCGCCGTGGCGCTGTGGTCGGTCAGCACCGTCAGCACCAGCCAGTCCTGGCCGATGCGCTGCATCCAGGTGCCGACGTTGGACACCAGCGCGCCGGCGGCCCACAGCCGGTAGTTGAAGCTGCGAAGCGAGTCGAACATGCCGCTCAATGCGTGCTCCCGGGGCGAAAGGACGCACGGTAGACGCAGGGGCGTAAAACCGGGGTCAGAGTGCGTCCCTGACCCCGTTCGTGCCCGTCAGCGCAGGCGCGCCGCCATGCCCTTCAGCGACGCGGACAATGCCGACGCGCGTTCGACCGTGCGGTCGCCGGCATCGGGGCCCACGTCCAGGCGGCCGGCCAGCGATTCCAGGCGACCCGCCAATGACGCGTCCGTCGCCGATGTATCCGTCCCGTCCATCAGCGCGCCCGCGGCGTCCAGCGCCGAGCGCAGCTCCGCCTGCAGGCCGGCGTCCACGGCGCCATCGCGCGCCAGCTGGTCGACGTACGCGGAGGCCACCACGGGCGTATCCGGCCACGTGATCGCGAACTGCTGCTGCGGGTTGAACACCGAATCGTCCAGCGCCTGCGCGGCCGCGGCGATCTCGTTGGCGGTCAGTGCATCGCTGGGCTCCAGCGCCAGCACGTCCAGCCCGCGCGTGATTTCCGAGCCGTAGATGCGGCCGTCGTAGTAGTACACCGACCAGAAGCCGCCCGTGACCAGGGTCTCCTCGTTCACCGGGCCGCGGTCGAAGTAGGCGATCTCGGTCGGGTTCGTCGAGTCGGTGAAGTCGATCACCGACAGCCCGCCCTGGTACCAGGCCTGCACGAACACGTCGCGCCCCGGCACCGGCACCACCGAGCCGTTGTGCGCCACGCAGTTCTCCGTCACCGACTGCGGCGCGGGGATCTTGAAGTAGCTGCGGAACACCAGCGTGCCGTCGACGATGTCGTAGATGGCGTTGGCGCCGAAGTCGCGCGGGTCCGATGCACGGCAGCGCGGACGGCCGCCGCCGCCCCATTCGTCGGTGAACAGCACCTTGGTGCCGTCGTTGTTGAACGTGGCCGAATGCCAGTACGCGAAGCCCGGGTCGGTGACCGCATCGATGCGGCGCGGCTTGAGCGGGTCGGTGATGTCGAACAGGATGCCGTTGCCCGAGCACGCGCCGGCGGCGATGTTGCGCTCCGGGTACACCGTGATGTCGTGGCAGTGGTCGGTCTTGTTGGTCTCCTGCGTCATCTCGCCGTGGTCGCCACCGCGCCACAGGCCGGCCAGCGCGCCGGTCTTGTCGTCGGCGAACACCGCGGGGCTGTCGACGATGCGCGCCTTCGACGGATCGGCGACCGGGATCTCGATGACGTCGATGCGGAACAGCGCCGTGCGCTCGTCGCCGGGCAGTTCGTCGAAGCAGCGCTCCAGCTCCTCCTGCTCGCGTACCGAACTGGTGCCCGAGTTGTAGACCACGATGCGGTCTTCATCGCTGGACACCACCGAATGGGTGTGGGAACCGCGGCAGGTCTGCACCGCGCCCACCTGGCGCGGCCGGGCCAGGTCGCTGATGTCGATCACGCGCAGGCCGCGGAAGCGCTCGTCGGACACGTCCTCCAGCACGCCCTGCAGCCCGCAATCCAGACGGCCGCGTGTCTCCTCGACGGACATCAGCAGCAGGTCGCCGACGATCGAGACGTCGCCCTGCCCGCCCGGGCAGACCACCGAGCTGACCAGCGTGGGCACGCCGTCATCGCCCAGGCGATAGGCGTTGAAGCCGTGGTAGTTGCCGACCACCAGCACGTCGCCGGAGAACGCCATGTCGGTGTTGGCGAAGCTCAGCAGGCCGCTGCGTGCCTTGCCGGTCGACTCGCCCTTGTAGCGCTTGAAGGCCTGGCTGAGCGCCTGCTCGGCCTTCTCGTCCTCGTCGGTCTTCCCGTCCTGGGCGTCGTCCTTACCGTCCTCGTCGTCCTCGTCGTCCTCCGGTTCCAGCGGCAGGCCGGCGGGGTTCTCCGGGTCGAAGAAGCCCGCGGGCTTGGGCAGCGTTGCCACCTGGCGCAGGTTCGCGATGGCCTCACCCGCATCGCGGAATCCGGCCGCCAGGCCAGTGCGCGGGTCGTTGCCCACGGTGGCCAGCAACCCGGTCATCCGCTCGATCTCCGCGGCCTGGTCGTTGCTGACATCGTTGACGAACTCGTACAGCGTCGGGTCGTATGCGGACCCGCGCTGCTCCAGCAGCTCCTCGACCATCTTCAGCGCGCCGGCATGGTGGCTGATCATCAGCTGCAGGAACTGCCGGTCGAACGCCCGGCCGTCCGATCGCGCCAGCGCCGCCATCTCCTCCGGCGACGCCATGCCGGCCATCTTGTGCGAGGCATGCATGGCGGCGTGCGCGGCCGGATCGGGCACGCGCTCGCCGCGCGCCTCCAGCCATTCCTGCATGAAGCCGATCTCGTCGCGCTGCGACGCCTCGATGCGCTCCGCCGCCTCGATCAGCGCCGGGGAATTGGTGCGCGCATCCACCAGCGCCGCCATCTCCAGCGCCTGGTGGTGGTGCGGAATCATGTCCTGCATGAAGCGCACGTCGGCCTGCGAATACCGCGAGCCGGCGATGCGCACCGCCTCGTCGGCGGAGAGCTCCCGCGACGCCTCGCCCGGCGCACCGGGGTTGACGATGCTCACCTGGGCCACGGCCGGCGCCAGCGGCGCGACCAGCAGCGCCGCGAGCAGGCAGGAGGGCAGCATGCGCCGGGCCGGGGTGGCGGGCGTTGCAGTCGGCACGATCCGCAGTCGGGTCATCGAGTGGGTCCTGTTGGCGAACATGAATAACGGCGCATCACGCGCCGCGGCACTGGAATCTAGCAAAACCCCGGCGGCCGGGTCTGCGATGTCCGTGGTCCAACGCAGGGGTCCTACTGGACGGCCACGCGTGGCGGATCGAAGCCGGGACGACCACCTGACACGCGCTACGGGCGCGGACAACCCACCTTTGACGCCTGCCTCATCGCGCCGTGGCGATGCTCCGGCCATGCCCGAAGGCCCCTCGATCGTCATCCTGCGCGAAGCCGCGGCAAAGTTCGCCGGCCGCCGGGTGCTGCGCGTGTCGGGCAATTCAAAGCAGGACATCGACCGGCTGCGCAACAAGACGGTCAAGGCGGTGCGCAGCTGGGGCAAGCACTTCCTGCTGGAGTTCAGCGGCTTCAGTGTCCGCATCCACTTCCTGCTGTTCGGCAGCTACCGCATCGACGAGGGCAAGGGCGCCGCGCCGCGGCTGTCGCTGGGTTTCAGCAAGGGCGAAGTGCTGAACGTCTACGCGTGCTCGGTGAAGCTCCTCGAGGGTGACCTCGACGAGCACTACGACTGGACCGCCGACGTCATGAACGATGACTGGGACGCGGCCGCCGCGCGCCGCAAACTGCGGGCGCGGCCCGAGGTGCTGGTGGCCGATGCCCTGCTCGACCAGGACCTGTTCGCCGGTGTCGGCAACATCATCAAGAACGAGGTGCTGCACCGCATCCGCGTGCACCCCGAGAGCCGGGTCGGCGCCCTGCCCCCGCGCAAGCTGGCCCAGCTGGTCGAGCAGGCGCGCGAGTACAGCTTCGACTTCTACCGCTGGAAGAAGGCCTTCGTGTTGCGAAAGCACTACCAGGTGCACACGAAGTCCACCTGCCCGCGCGACGGCGCGCCCCTGCGCTACCGCAAGCAACTCGGGCAGGCGAAGCGGCGGGCGTTCTGGTGCGAGGTGTGCCAGACGCGCTACGACGCCTGACCTCGGGCGCTGCCGTCAGTCGCGACGGACGCTACCCGGCCAACGCGGCTGCCAGGTACGCCGCGGTCCGGCTGCCGCGCACCTTCGCCACCGCCCGCGGGCGCCCCTCGGCGACAATTCGGCCGCCCCGCTCGCCGGCGCCCGGGCCCATGTCGATCACCCAGTCGGCCTGGGCCACGACGCGCATCTCGTGCTCGATCACCACCACGGTGTTACCCGCCTCCACCAGACGGTGCAGCTGCCCCATCAGGCGGTCGACATCGGCGGCATGCAGGCCGGTGGTGGGCTCGTCCAGCACGTACAGGCTGCGGCCGCGCTGGCTGCGTTGCAGCTCGGTCGCCAGCTTGATGCGCTGGGCCTCGCCTCCCGACAGTTCGGTGGCCGGCTGGCCCAGGCGCAGGTAGCCCAGGCCGATCTCGCGCAGCAGGTGCAGCGGGCGCGCAATGGCGTCCTGACCTTCAAAGAAGTCGCCGGCCTGCTCCACCGTCATGCCCAGCACCTCCGCGATGTGGCGGCCGTTCCACCTCACCTGCAGCGTCGCCTCGTTGTAGCGGGCGCCGTGACAGGTCGGGCACGGGGCGTGGACGCTGGGCATGAAGAGCAGCTCGACGCTGACCACGCCCTCGCCTTCGCAGGTCTCGCAGCGACCCTTCGCCACGTTGAACGAGAACCGCCCTGCATCGAAGCGGCGGCGGCGCGCGTCGGGCGTGGCGGCGAACAGCTTGCGCACGTGGTCGAACAGCCCGGTGTAGGTGGCCAGGTTGGAGCGCGGCGTGCGGCCAATGGGTTTCTGGTCGACCTGCACCAGCCGCTGCACCGCATCCACATCGCCGGCAAGGTGCCCGTGCGTGCGCTCGATGGCGGACGGCGCGTCGGGTGCCTCCTCGTCGCTGTCCTCGGGCTCGTGCCCCAGGTGCAGGCGGACGAGTTCGGCCAGCGCCTGCGCAATCAGGCTGGACTTGCCGGACCCCGAAACGCCGGTGACCGCGGTCAGCACGCCCAGCGGGACGCGCGCGTCGAGCCCGTGAAGGTTGTGGCGGTGCAGACCCCGCAACTCCAGCCAACCCGACGCCGTGCGTTCGAGGCTGGCCGGCGCGGGCGTGCCACCGAACAGGTACTTCGCCGTGCGCGACGATTTGACCTTCGCTAGCCCGTCGGGCGGACCGCTGTAGAGCACTTGGCCGCCACGCTCGCCGGCGTCGGGACCGACATCCACCAGCCACTGCGCGCGGCGCATCAGCTCCAGGTCGTGCTCAACGACGAACACCGAGTTGCCGGCGTCGCGCAGCTGCTCCAGCGCGTCGTACAGCGCCTGGCTGTCGGCGGGATGCAGGCCGGCGGACGGCTCGTCCAGCACGTAGACCACGCCGAACAGATGCGACTGCAGCTGCGTGGCCAGCCGCAGGCGCTGCAACTCGCCCGGCGACAGCGTCGGCGTGCTGCGGTCCAGCGACAGGTAGCCCAGCCCCAGCGCCTGCAGCGTGCGCAAGCGGGCGACGACGCCCTCGGCCAGCCGCTGCGCGGCGAGGCGCTTCTCCTCGGAGAGCGCTGGGGTGCGGCGAACGTCGGGCGCGGCGGCGTGGGTGGCCTGTTTGGCGGCGGCACGCCGGGCGCGGTCACGCTTGGTCGCGGTGGCGTTGGTTGTGCCTTTGCCGGCGTGGGTGTCGAACTCGCCGCGCGCCACGGGCTGCAGCAGGTCGACGACGCGGTCGAGCGGCATCTGCGAGAGCTCGCCGATGTCGACCCCTGCAAACGTCACCGACAGCGCCTCGCGCTTGAGCCGCTTGCCCTCGCACTCCGGACACAGGCGGCCTTCAAGAAAGCGCGACACCCGCTTCTTCATCAGCGCGCTTTGCGTGGTGGCGAAGGTGTGCAGCACGTAGCGGCGCGCACCGGTGTAGGTGCCCATGTAGCTGGGCTCGGTCTTGCGCCTGAGCGCGGCGCGCGTCTCGGCCGGGGTGAAGCCGGCATACACCGGCACCGTCGGCGTCTCCTCGGTGAACAGGATCCAGTCGCGGTCCTTCTTCGGCAGGTCCTTCCACGGCTTGTCGACGTCGTAGCCGAGCGTCACCAGGATGTCGCGCAGGTTCTGCCCGTGCCACGCCGGCGGCCACGAGGCGATGGCCTTCTCGCGGATCGTCAGCGACGGGTCCGGCACCATCAGCGCCTCGGTCACCTCGTACACATGGCCCAGCCCGTGGCAGCGCGGGCACGCCCCCTGCGGCGTGTTGGGCGAGAAGTCCTCGGCATACAGCATCGGCTGCCGCGCCGGGTACACGCCGGCGCGGGAATACATCATCCGCACCAGGCTCGACAGCGTGGTCACGCTGCCGACGCTGGAGCGCGCATTGCTGGCACCGCGCTGCTGCTGCAACGCGATCGCCGGCGGCAGGCCTTCGATCGAATCGACATCCGGCACGCCCGCCTGGTCGATCAGCCGCCGCGCATATGGCGCCACTGACTCGAAGTACCGGCGCTGCGCCTCCGCGTAGATGGTGCCGAACGCCAGCGACGACTTGCCCGACCCCGACACGCCCGAAAACACCACCAGCCGGTCGCGCGGCACGTCGAGGTCCACGTCCTTGAGGTTGTGCTCGCGCGCACCGCGCACGCGCACGGAGCCGGTGTCGGAGGCGATGGCGCGGCCGCGCCGTTGGGTCAGCGTCTCTGCGGAGGAGCGGCGTTTAGATGTGGGGGTAAGCGGCATGCGGCTGGCCTGCGAGAAAATCGACACGCTAGCCCCCAAGCGTGAACATCGGGTAGCCCCGCAGCCCTTT
Organism: uncultured Lysobacter sp.; assembly: GCA_966210725.1. Lineage (GTDB taxonomy): Bacteria > Pseudomonadota > Gammaproteobacteria > Xanthomonadales > Xanthomonadaceae > Lysobacter_C. The sequence continues at coordinate 20,669 of CBIHLN010000020.1, forward strand.
TCCGGTTGGCCGCCGCCCGACCGGCCGGGCGTTGCACAGGGTGACCGGCATCCTGCCGGGGGCGTCTCAACACCAGCCGGGCACCGCCATACAAGGTGCACAACTTCAGCCTGGCGGCGTTCAACCTGCTGACGCGCATATGCCCCGTCAGCGCACCGCCGGCGCCCATGGCGGGTTCGAGGGCGGTGCGCTCGGGCCCTTGCGCGGGTGAGCCTCGCGCGCCTGCCTCAGTCGCTCGCCAGATTCTTGAAGATCTTCCCGTCCTTCATGATCACCAGCAGGTTGTCCTCGGGTTTAGCGAGCAGTTCGATGTTCGCGATCGGGTCGCCGTCCACGAGCAAAAGGTCCGCCAACGCGCCCTCTTCGAGCACGCCCAGGCGCCCGGGATAGGGCGAGCGCTTGCCCGAGAGCGCCAGCAGTTCAGCGTTGGTGCTCGTGGCCATCACAAGCACTTCGGCGGGCGTGAACCAGCGCACCATCTTGGCCAGCTGCGCGCCCTGGCGGGTTGCCAGGCGGGCGTCGAACAGCGTGTCAGTGCCCCAAGCGGTCTTGAGTCCGTACTTCTTTGCCAGCGCGTACGCGCGCTCCGTGCCCTCGACCACCTGCAACTGCTTGATGCGGTTCGGCGAGCCATCCGGGAACGGGTTCGCATCCGCATCGTCCAGGAACGGCTGAAGCGACAGCCAGGCGCCTTTTTCGGCCATCAGCCGGGCGGTCGCGTCGTCGATCAGCTGGCCGTGGTCGATGCACATCACCCCGGCCTCCAACGCGGTGCGCACGGCTTTTGGCGTGTAGGCATGGACGGTGATGTAGGTGCCCCAGTTCTCGGCGGCATCGACCGCGGCACGGAGTTCGGACTCGGTGTACTGCGCGACGTCGAGCGGGTCGTAGTCCGACGCGACGCCACCGCCCGCCGCCAGCTTCACCTGGCTGGCGCCCTGCATCAGTTGCTCGCGCACGGCGCGCAGGACCTCCCCTTCGCCGTCGGCGATGCGGGCTGCACCCATGGCTTCAGTCGCATGTAGGGGCGATGACGCGGAGCGCGGCAGGTCCATCGGCGAGCGGTAGTCGGCGTGGCCGCTGGTCTGCGAGATCATCGCGCCGGACGGCCAGATCCGCGGGCCGACGCTCACGCCTTCGTCGATGGCCCGCTTCACGCCCCACACCGGCCCGGCCAGGTCCCGCACCGAGGTGAAGCCGCGCATCAGCGTGTTCCTTGCACCTTTGAGCGCCACCGCATTGATGTACCCGGGATGGGCCGACAGCCCGTCGCGCAGGGCGATGTCGGACATCATCGTGTGCCAGTGCGCGTCGATCAGGCCCGGCATCAGGGTCTTGCCGGCGCCATCGATGACCATGGCCCCGGGCGCGGCCGCATCCGCGCCGATCGCGGCGATCACGTTGCCGCGCACCAGCACGTTGGTCGGGTCCGACAAGCGCTGGGATGTGCCGTCGAACACGCGCACGTCCTGGAACACAACGGCCGACGGGGGCGTGGCGGCGATCGGCGTCTGCGCCGCTGCGCCGATGGCAAGACCGCCACATACCGCAGCGACCACCAGGCGGACGGCACCTGCCGTGATGAACCGGCGGGTGGCAGGGCGACGGCGGTCGCTGCACGGGGTGAAGGTCGACTCGCTCTTCATGACGCAGCTCCTGGGGTGGGCTGGGAACGACGGGCAACGACAACATGCCGGGGTAGACCGTCGCGCTGCACGGAAGCGGCGGTTGTTCGCCCCAATCGAAACCGATCTGAAAGCCGGCTTCGGGTTGGACGCCTGTATCGGTACGGCCGCGCCGGCCGTGAGGATGCACCGGTCGTCGGGCCGACGCGCCAGCTCAGACGACGGATGCACTCTGCCGCCTGTCTCCGGACCATCGGTGAAATCGGCCCTGATCCAGCCTTGGACGAAGGAGGTGGCACAGCTTGTCGCATGCGCGCAGCGACCGACGCCGAACGTGTGCGGCCCAGCGGTCCCGGGCACCGTCAGCGCCGCCGCCGCCGCCGCCGCGGCGCGTCCCACGTCGCCCTCGCAAGCGTGCTAGTGGCGCCGTTTGCGCGCGGGCTCCCGTGCCGACTCGCCGGCATTGCCGACGATGTCCGGGCGCTCGCGGCCCAGCCATCCGTAGGCCACGCCGCCCAGCATCCCGCCCACGATCGGGGCCAGCCAGAACAGCCAGAGCTGGCTGATGGCCTGCGGGCCGGCAAACAGCGCGACAGCCGTTGACCGCGCGGGATTCACCGAAGTGTTGGTGACCGGGATGCTGATCAGGTGGATCAACGTCAGTGCCAGACCGATGGCAATGGGGGCGAAGCCGGCCGGCGCACGCTGGTGGGTCGCCCCCATGATCACTACCAGGAACATGGCGGTCAGCACCACCTCGCACAGGAACGCCGCCGCGACGGAGTAGCCGCCGGGCGACATCGCGCCGTAGCCGTTGGTCGCAAAGGTACCCGGCGCCTCGGGATCGACAACGAAGCCCGGCTGCCCGCCTGCGATCTGCAGCAGAACAATGCCGGCGAGGACGCCGCCCGCTACCTGCGCCAGCACGTAGGGCGCCAGGTCGCGGATCGGGAACCGGCCCCCGGCCCAGAGACCGAAGCTCACGGCGGGATTGAAGTGCGCCCCGGAGATATGGCCGAACGCGTACGCACCGGTCAGTACTGTCAGGCCAAACGCCAGGGACACCCCCAGCAGCCCGATGCCCAGCGGATTGCCTTCACCGCCGAAGTGGGCGGCCAATACGGCGCTGCCGCAGCCGCCCAGCACCAGCCAGAACGTACCCAGCAGCTCGGCGGCCAGTCGCTTGATCATCTCGATATCCTCGGATGCAGATCGATACTGCTCGATCGGTGCGGCCAAGAAGACAACGCGGAGTGCGGTCCAAGGGGGACAAAATCGTAAGCGGACGCGCGCTGCGGCGCTCGACACGGTGACCGCCCTTGCACCTGCAATCCGATGCGCTGCTCTGTCGATGCCGGGCGCCTTGCCCCCGCCGTCAATCGCGCCGGAGCCGGCGAGCGGCGTCCGCTGCGTCGTGCAGCACCTTCAGGTACGCCTCGCGGTGTTTCGGGGCCTGGGCGGCGGCGCTCTCCAGGCCTTCGATGTAGGACGCCACGGTCTCCCGCGCGTTCCACAGGTCGCCCAGTTCGCGCATGGTGGTGTCCACCGCGCTGCGCAGGTGCCAATCCACGTTCATGCCCTTCTCGGCCTGGTTGCCCAGGTCGATGATGCGCAGCAGGTGCGGCGTCACCAGGCCGACGACGGTGGCTCTCGGGGGGGCGGTCATCCATTCAATCCTTCGTCCGGAACGGCACAAGGCTAACCCAGCCGACACCGTGCCGTTGAGGTCCCCGCCATCCGGAGACCGCGCCTGGCGCACCGCTCGGTGGACCACGTGATGCCGGCCCCGGCGCTCCAGGCCACTACAACTTCGGCAACAGCTCGCGGGTGAGCAACTGGAATGTCAGCAGATGCGGCTGCCGCTCGTTGTAGTTGGTGGTGGTGATCACGACCACGGCACGTTTGTCGGGCAGCAGGAACACCGCGTTTCCGCCCGCACCCGCCATCGTGGGGCTGGTGATGGTCGAGTCGCCGGACGGAATCTCCATCAACCACCACAGGTACCCGTAGTCCGCGTCCTCGCGCGCCGTCGCCTGCGCGGTGAGCGAGCGAAGCACCCACTCGGCCGGGACGAGTTGCCTGCCCTCGTACCGGCCGCCGTCCAGGTACAGCTGGCCGAGTTTCCACAGGTCACGGGTTCGCAGGCCCAGGCCGCCCCCGGCTTGGGCGAGTCCCAGAGGGGACACCTGCCACTGCGGCGCCTGGATGCCCAGGGGGTCGAACAGCCGGCGCTGCGCATAGGCCTGCAGGGGCTCCTCCACGGCACCCTGGATGACTTCGCCCAGCGTGGTCACGCCCGCCGTGCAATAGCGGAAGCTTCGTCCGTGGGGCGAGTCGGCAGGTCTCGGCATCCACTCGGGAAATCCCTGCACGGGCAGGTCCGCATAGAACTGCACCCAGTCCTCGATGAGGTACATGCGCTCTTCGTTGCCGCGCGAAAACGTGTTGTCGTCGTTGCATTCGACCAGCGAGGACATCGTCAACAGGTCCTCGATGGTGATCGCGTCCTTGCGCGGGTCCGGGTTGCGCATGCGGGCGCGGCGATGCGGGGGCAGCAGGTCGAATATCCGGGCATCGCTCGACATGCGCCCGTCGGCCACGGCCAGCCCGGCCAGCATGCCGGCCACCGTCTTCGTGGCCGACCGCGTGTTGCGGCGCGCCTCCGGGCCGGCTGCATCGAAATAGTGCTCGTACACCACCTCCCCGTCCTGGGCGACCAGGATGCTGGTAATGGCCTTGTAGTCCCCCTGCTCGACGGCCTTCCGGGCCTGTTCGAACCGGTCGGCCTGGGCCGTGGCCGCGAACGACGCCGTGGCCAGCGTGAGGCAGAGCAATGCGCGGTGCATGGAGGTCCCCTGTGTGTGATCGGGTGTACGACGACGTTAGCGCCCCGGCAAGCGCGCATCTTGTATCCGGGAAACCTCGGCACGGCCCAGTGCCAGCCGGCGGAACGCCCCGGGCGTCATGCCGAACTCCGCGACGAAGGCGCGGTGCAGGTGGCTCTGGTCGACGAAACCGAGTTCCGACGCGGCGAATGCCAGCGTGCGCCGCCGGGCGATCAGCGAAACCGCCTTGTGCAGCCGCCGTTTGCGCAGGTAGTCGCTGGGCGCCATGCCGTGGCGCTTGCGGAATGCCCGCGCCAGGTACACCGGATGCAGGCCGGCAATGGAGGCGAGCTCCCCGAGCGAGGGCGGTGGCGCGTGGTCCGCGTCCAGACGGTCCAGCACACGCTGGAGCGTGTCGCGGGTCGCGGGCATCGGCGGGTGCAGCGCGTCCCCCATCAGCTCCGAAAAGATCGACTCGACAGCCAGCGGAGACGCGTGCTCCCACTGCCGGACCTCCGACAGCAGGTGCAGTGCGCGCGCCAGCGACCGTCGCGGAAGGCGCCTGGGCTGATCGCCGATCGCGTGGCTGTCGCACAGGCGCGTCAGCGCGGCCGGCGGCATCGTCAGGGTGAGGAACAGGCCATCGCGCGAGCGGAACCGGTCCCGATGCTCGGTGCCGGGGGGATTGAGAATGACGGCCGGCTCCGCGCACACCGACGGCATGCCGGCGGCATCGCTGACGTACTGCCCGGCCAGCAGCAGCACCAGGTGCATGTCGTCATGCTGGTGGCGATGGATGTCGTGTTCCGGGACGGTCGGGCGCAGATAGGCGATGGCGAGGTCGCGGGTGGCCTGCTGGTGCAGCGCGAAGCCCATCACGCCGCTGCGGGTCAGGGCGGGCGTTCCGGGGGGCGTCATGGACATGGCATGGCGCGGACAGGACGGCTCTGCACGGAACCCTTCGGCAACGGGTCAGGTGCGATGGAGCGTAGCACCGCCGGACCGGCGGCCGGACGCGGGCGGGTTCACGCCGCGCGTGCCGGTCGGAGGCTTCGCACCGCACCGGCGCCGCGCCGGGCGGGACCAGGCCACGCTAGTCCGCAAACGCCGGCAACGCCGGCAGCTTCCCGATGTCCCGCGGGTCGTGCTGGATGACCACCGTGGCGTCGAGGTGCTCGGCCACCTTGCGGAAGCGGTCCAGCGAGGCGAGCGAGTCGGCGCGGTTGGTGTTCCAGTTGGGCACGCCGTCGGTGGCGTAGTTCTCGTGGAAGTGCGTCACGTCGCCAGTCAGCAGCACGTTGCCCATGCCCGCCAGTTTCACCAGCAGGCCCTGGTGGCCCGGCGTGTGGCCCGGCAGGCTGAGCATCACCACCGAGCCATCGCCGAACACGTCGTGTTGCGGCTGCGACAGGGGCTGCACCGTGCCCGCGCCCGACGTCCAGTGCGCGTACGGGGCGCGGCGGCGGGCATAGTCTTCGGCCGACATGCCGGCCGGCGGCTCGTCCAGGCGCACCGCGTCCCAGTCGTCGCGGCCCAGCAGTAGCGTGGCGTCCGGCAACGAGGCCAGTTGCCCGGTGTGGTCGTTGTGGTAGTGGCTGACGCCGACGAAGTCGATGTCGGCCGGCTCAATGCCGGCCGCGCGCAACTGCTCCACCAACGACACCTTGGGCGCCTGCGGCGAGCCGTCGGCCGGCTGGCCGGTGTCCCACACCATGTACCGGTCGCCGTGGCGCACCAGGTAGCAGCTGTAGGTCAGCTGCAGCTTGAGGTCCGGGTAGGCGTAGGTGTCGGAGAACGCGGCCACGCTCTGCGGCTCCGGGGCGCCGCCGCAGTCGAGGCGCGACAGGGCGACGTCGGCGGCGTGGGCCGGCAGGCCGAGCAGGGCCAGCAGCCCGAGGGCGCACATGTGCCGCGGCTTTGCGTAGGCGAGGGGCATGGGGTTCTCCGTTCGTGGCGTCGGGTGGCGACTATAGCCATACGCGATGGGCAGCGAACCCGATCTCGCGCAGGCCGCGGAAGTCGCGACCTGGGGAGGCTGGACACCATCCGCGAGCGGACTGCAGGGCGAGCCAACGGCCCCCTCTTTGCTCCCGCCCGTTCGTCGGGTGGCAGCCCCTGTCGAACCTCTGGCGCCGCAACGGCCTGCCGGCGTGGTCTAGGCTCGTGCCGCGCCCACGGAGTCCATCGCCATGAAGCTGCAGCCCGTCCTCATCGCCGTCTCCGCCGCCCTGTTGCTGTCGTCGTGCCAGCGGGCATCCGACCCGGCCGGACCGGCATCCACCCGCGCGGACGCGCCGGCAGCGGCCGCGAATGCGGCCACTGCCCCCGCCGATGCGCCGACGCCATCCGCGCCTGCCGGCCAATGGCAGGCCAGTCTGCGCGTTGTGGGCGACGGGTTCCCCGCAGCGGGCGACCCCTGCAGGGTCATCGGCGAAGGCCCACGGACCGTGGAGTATCTCGACGACAGTGCGACGCTCGCCGGCTGCCTCGACGCCGCGGATGCGGCGGCACTGTCAGGCACGGTGGTGGCGACGCTCGATGGCGTGACGCTGGTGTCGGTCCCCGCCGCGGCCCACGATTCCAGCGAGGCGCAAGGCGATGCCCTCGTCGCCGGCACCCGGTACCACGCGACCGCAAAAATCGCGTGCTCCGGATACAAGGGCGCCGGCCCGGGCCTGTGCGACGCGGGGGTGGTGCGCGACACCGGCACCGGAAGCTATGTCGATATCACGCTGCCGGATGGCCGCATCCGCACGATCTTCTTCGACGAGGATGATCGCTTCCTGTCTTTTTCCACCGCCCAGGCCGATGGCACCGCGGCCATGGAAAGCAGCTCGACCCGCGACGGCGACACCACCATCGCCACGTTGGGCAGCGAGCGGTATGAGATCCCCGATGCGCTGGTGACCGGGGGCTGAGCGGGCCGAAGGGGGGCAGGTTCACTCCCCCGGCCTCAACGCCCGCCGCAGCCGCATCGGAGGAAGGCGACCGCGCGCTTGTCGTAATGCTGTCTACGCGCCCGACCCCCAGTGTCACGCGCGCACCTAAAAGCACGCTCGGCGCGAGTTAACGCCCCGTTGACGTCGCCCCAACGCTGCCCCGCTCACGGTCGCAAGCCCCTGCCCGCTTCGCGCGGCCAACGGACCCAGATGCGGAGAGCCCCATGCTGAAGGACAAAACCTCAAGCGCCATTGTCGCGGTCAGCGACCTCGAGCGGGCGCGCGACTTCTACACCCACACGCTCGGCCTCGAGCCCAGCGGCGGCGAAATGGATGGCGTGCTGGCTTACCGGACCGGTGACACGCAACTCGTGGTGTACCGCTCCGAGGGTGTCAGGCCGGGCACCGGCAACGCGGTGGCCTGGCAGGGCGGCGATGACGTCGAGGCCATTGCCAAGACGCTCCGCGAGAAGGGGGTGACACTGGAGACGTACCCCGACCTGGGCATGGACATCGACCGCGGCGTGCACCGGCGCGATGGCTTCGCGGCCATCTGGTTCAAAGACCCGGACGGCAACATCCTGCACGTCCACAGCATGTAAGAGCGGGTCCAGATGGCGTCACCCGCTCAGAATGGCGGTGCCTTACGCCCCTTCTGCAGCCGTGCGGCCTCCATCCACCAGGCCAGGTCGTCGGCGAAGCGGGCGAAGCTTTTCTCGAGGAACGCTCCGGCCTCGTCGATCGGCTGCCCCTGCGCGTCCAGCGTCTTGCCGATTTGCCCGACGTTGACGGTGCTGGAGATCACCACCATGCCCATTTCCGACAGCGTGCCGTGCCAAGGGACGCTGCCGCGCGCACCGGCCAGGCGTCCCGCCGAATAGCTCACGATGCCGGCGGGGCGCCAGAACCACTCCTCCAGGAAGTGGTCGGTGAGGTTCTTCAGGCCCGGCTGCATGCCCCAGTTGTACTCGCCGGTGACGAACACGAAGCCATCGGCGCCGCGGATCTTGCCGGCCAGCGCCTCCATGGCCTCCGGCGCCTCGCCCGGCGGGTACTCCTTGTACATGCGGTCCAGCATCGGCAGGTCCACCGCCTTGGCGTCGATCAGCTCGGCGGCCGCGCCGCGGGCCTGCAGCGTGCGCACGCAGTAGTCGGCCAGGCGGATGCCCATACGATCGGAGCGGTAGGAACCGTAGAAGACGAGGATGCGTTCGGACATTTGGACCTCGGCAGTCTTAAGGGTGAGGGCTGCTGGCGCACCACTCCAGGAGGCGTGCCGGCAAAGCCAAGGAAAGCGACAAGTGAGCCTGCCACTCCTTTTTAAGCCTGTTTCGCACTCGTGCAAATGAACCTGACCCCATTTCGCCGGCGGCCCCGCGGTCGACGTCAAATCGAGTGGGCGGCCGCGAGAGAAAAAGTTGACGGATAGGGTGACTTGACGACCCCGGTCCACATTTTTCCAGTGGAATGCGCGCAAAAAAAAGTGGCAGGGGGGTTGCCCTGCCACTCTTCAAAACGGGCCCGTCCTTGGGCGTCGCGGTTTACTGCTTGGTGGTGGATGCCGCCGGCATGATCACGCGGTCGATGCCGTGGATGACGCCGTTGCTGCAGCCGATGTCGGCCTTCGACACCTCAGCCCCGTCGACGAAGACCTTGCTGCCGTCCAACTTGATGGGAGCGGCCTGGCCGTTGACGGTCTTGGCGGTATGCCACTTGCCGACGTCCGCGGCGCTGTTGCGTCCGCTGACCACGTGGTAGTTCAGGATCGAAGCCAGCTCGGCCTTGTTCTCCGGCTTCAGCAGACTGTCGAGCTTGCCCGAGGGCAACCTGTCGAACGCGGCGTCGGTCGGCGCGAAGACAGTGAAGGGGCCGGTACCGTTGAGGGTCTGGGACAGGCCCGCCTGCTCGACGGCCTTGCCGAAGGTCTTGAAGCTGCCGTTGGCGGCAGCGCGGGCCAGCAGGTTGTCGCTGCCGGTGGTGGAAGCATTGGAAGTCATGGTGTTCATGGGATGTACCTCGAAACGATCCAGACACACGCTTGAACCTGCGCCGGAACCGAGCGGCCGAAGCCGGATCCGCCATCAGGAATGGCGGAAGGAATGCTCAGTGCGGAGAGTGAATGGAGGTGCAGCGCGGCTGAGTCGCCGTCACGACATTGCATCGTGGTGCGCAAGCACAGTGCGCCGAGGAAGGTTACGTGCCTGTGAGCATCGCCTCCGCCCGGACTCCCGGGAAGGCGCGGCCGATGACTGCCCTCCTCACGACAATGGGCGTAGCGTGGGCTGGCATTGCGACACAAGGTCGTAACGGCACTCAGCGTCGATCCGGTCGTTCGTTTCCCTCCTGAGCCTCTTCGTCCTGCCCTCCCCGGCAGGATCACGGCCTCGGCCGTCCCGATCCGTCCGCCGGATCCTTGAAAGTGAGCAATGACATGGACAAGAACAACGACAACAACAGCACCTCGCAGACCCCGGTTCCGACAGGAAAGGGGCCCGCGCGCGAACCGCGCCGGGAGACGGTGGTCATCGCGCCGATCGGCGCGCCCTCCGACCGTCCCCGGCACCCCACGCGTCTCGAGGATCTCCCGCCGGTGAAGCCCTTCCCGTTCATTACGTGATCAAAAAAGGACCGAACGGGGTCAGGTTCACAAAGGACCGAACGGGGTCAGGTTCACTTCGGAGGTAATTCCCGGAGTCGGCTGACACCTCGCCACGTACAGCACCGATATGCCTGGCCACAGCAGCGCAACAAGCTGCGCGCATGGCCCGCCTTCCCCGTTTCGACCTGCCCGGCATCCCGCAGCACATCGTCCAGCGCGGCAACAACCGCCTGCCCTGCTTCCTGGACGACGCCGACCGCGCCCGCTACCGACAGTTGCTGCGCGAGGCACTGTTCGCCACCGGCTGCCAACTGCACGCCTACGTCCTGATGGACAACCACGTCCACCTTCTGGCCACCCCGCCGGAAGCCGGCGACATCGCCCGGATGATGCAGAAACTGGGCCGCCAGTACGTCGGCCAGTTCAATGCCCGCCACCGCCGCACCGGCACCCTTTGGGAAGGCCGTTACAAGGCCTGCCTGGTGGACAGCGCCGACTACCTGCTGCGATGCGTGCGCTACATCGACCTCAACCCCGTCCGCGCCCGGATGACCGACGACCCGGTGGCCTTCGCCTGGTCCAGCTGCGCCGCGCTGTGCGGTCTACGCGAAGACCCGCTGATGACGCTGCACCCCACCCAGCGCGCCCTCGGCCGCACCGAGGCCGAACGGGGCAACGCCTATCGGGACCTGCTGAGCCAGGCCCTCAACGACGAAGACCTCGCCGCCATCCGCCTCTACCTACAACAGCAACGCGCCTACGGCCGCGACGACTTCCGGGCGATGGTGGAAGCCAAGACCCAGCGGTTCGCGGGCGTGCGGCCGGCGCATCGGCCGGGCCGGAATTGAGCAGGAAGTGAACCTGACCCCGTTGTTCGCTTTGAGCAGGAAGTGAACCTGACCCCGTTGTTTCATCGGCCAGGCCGGCTTTGAGCAGGAAGTGAACCTGACCCCGTTGTTGTGGAGAAAGTCGACTCTGATCCCTGCTTTATCCCGGAAAGTGCACCTGACCCCGTTGTTGGTCGGCCAGGCGGATGCCCATGCGGCCGGCGCGGTAGGAGCCGCAGAAGACAAGGACGCGCTCGGACATGTGGACCTCGGTAGTCGTGGGCGCAAGGGCTACTGGCGCATCAACTCAGGACGATAGCTCGCCCCCCCCACAGGTAGGCACCGCTCGGGCTCAGGCGCCTTTTTAGACGCTGCTTGACACATGTTCCCATATCGGGAACACTTCAGCTGCGACTAGGTCTAGGGGAGGAGGCACCTATGCGTGAACAACAAAATTCGCTCCAGGGATCCCATGAAAATTGTTGGACGTCCGCTGCTCATCGACTTTTGCGAAGCATATCCGCTCTCGAAAAATTGGCTGGATAACTGGGTCGCTGACGCCACTGCAGCCAAGTGGAAGACCCCGCAAGACATTAAGAATCGCTATTCCAGCGCGAGCTTTCTGGCTGGGAATACCGTCATTTTTAATGTTGGCGGGAATAAGTACCGAATGGAGACCCGCGTTGCATATAACGTTGGCGTCGTATCAATTACGTGGATTGGCACCCACGCCGAATATAGCCGCAGGCAGAAGTGATGCCGAATTATGAACCTTAGAATTATTAGATCGTCAGAGGACTACCAGCAAGCTGTTACCACAGTAAACCAGCTGGTCATGCAGGATCCTGAGCAAAATAGCCCTGAAGGAGAGAAGCTTGAACTGCTTGCACTCTTGATCGAAGATTACGAGAAGAAGCACTTCAACTTTGATACGCCAGACCCTGTTTCAGCAATTGAATTTAGAATGGAGGAACAGGGACTGCGACAGCGAGATCTCATTCCTATACTGGGAAGCCGGAGCCGTGTATCAGAGATTTTATCTCGGAAGAGACCGCTAAGCTTGCAAATGATCCGGTCCCTTTCTGAGAGTCTTGCTATTCCGACAGAGGTGCTAATTCGACCTATTCCGACACAGGCACAGGAATCCATAGAAGAGACATTGGATTGGCGTAAGTACCCGTTTAGGGAAATGCAACGTCGCGGATGGATTCCGCAGATGCCAGATAAATCTCCTGAGGCCCAAGTTAGAGACTTTCTGTCCTACTCGGGAACTGACGTTGCCGGCGTACCCATGTTTCGTCGACGCTTACGAGGCCTTGGAATTGAGGATGTTGAAGATCAAGCAACTTACGCAACCATCGCCTGGACTGCTCGTGTACTCCAGCGAACGATTGGCGAACAGTTGCCAAGCTTTCACCTTGCCTCTTTGAGCGAGAATTTTATTTGCAGCCTAGCTCAACTTAGCATCCTCGATGCTGGACCGATTAAAGCAATCGAGTCTCTCAGAGACGTTGGAATTCATGTAGTTGTAGAGCCCCAGTTGACTGGAACATTAATAGATGGTGCCGCCCTATTAAATGCGACAGGCAACCCTGTAATTGGGTTAACGCTTCGCTACGACAGAATTGATTACTTTTGGTTCACTTTGCTCCATGAACTGGCGCACGTCTGGAAACATCTCAATTCGACGAACGAGAGTTTTGTCGACCGCATCGACGCAGACGAGACGAAGGAACGAGCCGAGAAGGAAGCCAATCGAATTGCGCGTGATTGCCTGATCTCGCGACATGACTGGAATCGAAGTGCTGCCCGCTTGAGCCCCTCGCCAGCGAGCATTACAAGTTTTGCTCAAGAGATCGGTGTTCATCCCGCAATAGTCGCAGGACGAGTCAGATATGAGTCGGGTGACTACCGAAAGTTTTCAAAGTTGCTAGGCCAGGGCGCTATCAGAAAGCTGTTTAACATTTGAGAGGCCAGAAAATGCGTGGATATACGCCGGTTGTGAGAGCAAAGAAGAACGACTTGGGTGCGATCACTGCGCTCTCTCCAAGCGCGAGGGCACGCATTTTCCCTCTTGTTGAGGCACCCGTCCTAGTGAGTGGAGGCACGCTCACGACACAGTCAGCTGACGCTGCAATAGCCGCTTCAAAGATGCTCGGCGAGGTTAGATTTTTATTCGACCCACTTGGCATCGAAGCGCCCGCTCGTCAGCTGCTAGCATTTCGAACGTTAGTCGATGCGAAATCGAATTTCGTACCAGTTTTTGGGCTTGGGCGAAAGGCAATTCCTGAGCAAGCGCTTGCGGCGCTTGTTGCTGATACCAACGGCAAGTTCGCTGTACGGCTGGAAGCTGTGGACATCGAGGATCCTGAGAACACGTGGGATGACCTCTCACGCCTCATTACTACTCTTGACACATCGGCGTCCGACGCACTGCTGCTCCTAGATTTTGGCCAGATCCAGGGAAAAGATGTCGACCAACTCAAAGAACTAATACTTGATTTTCTCACCTTTCAGCCAAAACAGCTTTCGGCATGCGAAATGGTCCTGATAGGCAGTTCCGCGCTAAACACAGTATCAAGTGTGCCGGTAGACGGTGAACTAGACATTGTCCGTCGAGAACTCGCGCTTTGGTCACGCGTTAGCTTTGATCTTGCTGGCTCTAGAAGCATCGGGTTTGGCGACTACGGAATTGTTGACCCGTCATTTGCTTTCGCTGGAGGCCCTAGCGGTAACGCCAATGCGAAGATTCGATACACACGCCATGGGAGAATAAAGTACTTCAGGGGGCATGGACTCTACAAGCCGAACCGATTTTATCAGTATCACGATTTGGCAAATCGTGTGGCAAGTTCGTCAGTGTATCTCGGCACTGAGTTCAGTTTTGGAGATAAGCGAATTGCAGACTGCGCCTCCCGAATCTCAGGCCCAGGTAACCTTGCAACTTGGGTTCAGGTCGACATGAATCATCACATCGAATATACAGCCAGGCAGATTGCCAATCTTGAGGCACAGGTTGCCTTGCTCTCGAAGGAAGCGGAGATATCGGAGCTGATCGCGAACGATTAGCGGAGCAAATGGGGCCAGGTTCAATTCTATTGGCCTGCGGATGGCACGGGCTCTAGTTGCCCCTGGCCGAATACGGCGCCACCATTGCGCACCAAAACAGGGGTCAGATTCGACTTTCTGACAGCGTGATGGGGCGAGCACCGATACAGTCGGCCCCGCGCCGCGCCCACCATGTCCTACCCACCGCATCGCACGGACGCCATGCCCCGCCTCCCCGGCATTGACCTGCCAGGCGTTCCCCAGCACGTGGTTCAACGCGGCAATGACCGCCGCCCGTGTTTCTTCCAGCCTATCGACCACGTGCGTTACCTGGACGAGCTGCGCACCGCCGCCATCCGCGCCGGCTGCGCCATCCACGCGTACGTGCTGATGACCAACCACGTGCACCTGCTGGTGACACCGGGCGCCGGCGGCCAGGTCGGCGCGATGATGCAGGCACTGGGCCGCCGCTACGTGCGCTACGTCAACGACCGTTACGGCCGCACCGGCACCCTTTGGGAAGGCCGCTACAAGGCGTGCCCCGTGCAGAGCGACGCGCACCTGCTGCGCTGCTACCGCTACATCGAGCTCAACCCGGTCCGAGCCGCGATGGCGGCCGCCCCCGCCGACCACCCATGGTCCAGCTACGCGGCCAACGCGCTGGGAACGCGCGACGCCCTGGTAACGCCCCACCCGCAGTACCTAGCTCTTGACGGCGAAGAAGCCGCGCGCCTGTCGGCCTATCGCGCCTGGGTTGCCGAGGCGGTCACGCCCGAGGAGCTGGAGACCATTCGCAACCGCCTGCAGCACCAGCAGGCGTTAGGTACTGACCGCTTCACCGCGATGATCGAGGAGCAGTTGGGGCGATCCGTCCGGCCCGGGCGCATCGGACGGCCCCGTCGGTCAGCGGCAACGGCCGGAGCAGAGTGAGAAAGTCGACTCTGACCCCTGTTTTAGCGCGGTGTTCGAGAGTGTCGAACTGGTCTACGATAGCGTCCGCATGCACTCAGCGCTGGGGTACGGCTCGCCGGCGCAGGCGGAGCGGAAATATAAACCGGTCAGGCTTGTATCCTCACTACCTGTCTGTGGAAGGCGGGCCACTCCAACCTGAGTCCCTTTGCCCAATGCTAAACTCTGCGAAGCCGATCTCATCTAATGAAACCGTGCGGATCCACATTCAAATAACCACCGGTTCTCGTGCCACCACGGGCGTCGTCAAGAGTTACAACGCGCTCATCATCTCGAGAAACGTCGTAGTGGAAGCCCTCCGCAAGATAGAATGAGTATTTCCAGCTTCTTGGAAATGGCGGCATCCCATGACGCGGTCCGCGATGATCGAATGCATACGCCCGATCGTCGAACCACCTGTATCTGGCGCCACCGGGCTGTCCTGACTTTCGAAAGTAGAGCCGCGCGAATTCCTCGATATGCCGGGCCGCGTTTTCCACGGCGGCCGGGTCGTTATAAGCCTCCGCATGCGCCCAAATGTCAGCTCGCCGCTTGTCGAACCCAAAGCAGGATCTGGGAAGAAGCAATGCGTCGGACAGTCGCGCGGGCTTAACTGCCTCGGCCCAACGAAGCTCCTCATCTAACACCGGAGCCAGGACCCGGGGAAACTGTGAGGGCTCTTCCAGGATTGCCTTGATGTCGCCGTCTGCAAGCCATCTGAAGCGAAAGAAAGGGCGAATTCTCTCGGCTTGACGCTGACGCTCGCCACCGTCATGGCGGGATGCTGCAAGAATATGCGTGTCAGTCGACTTTGCTGCCTCCTGCAGCAGCCCATCAACGTTAGCGATACCAATTTGACCCTTCTTGGGTCCCGGAATCAGTTTCAGCTCCCAATCACCGAATCCGGATGCGAGCTGCGGAACAATCCGCCTAACTTGGTCCAGAAGAAAGCCAGTGACTAGCACCCGCGGCATTCTTCACCGAACCTTGGTCATCAGGCGCAGCACAATGTCCATAGGGACAGAAATGCGCGCAAGGTCTTCTCTATCGAGCTGCCCGAGGAGGTGACGAAGTGAATTTCTCCACTCTCGGTTAGTGCTTTCGGAGTCGATTGAGCTCTCCTCCGTCCCTGAGCTCTCTGAAGTAATCCATGCCGCATTCCAGGGCAATCCGTTCTCACTTGCCCAGGTGGAGATTCGATCAGCCATCGCTTTCGATCGAAACTCGTGCCAGCTTGGCTGCAAGCTCGATTCCCTGACGACTCTGGAAAATTCGGCAAGCGGCCTAGCAGTAGCTAGTGCGTTCGTAAGATTTGAGCTGACCGGCTGCGCCTGTCCACTAGCAAAATCCCGTCTAAATTGGACAAGTAGATCGATTGATGCCCGCGGAACCGGCACGCTATTAGGAGGCGCAGTATCCCCAGCGCCGCGCCACTCAATCGAGTCCTGATCTTTGATGTACCACGGGATTCGTTCGTCGACTCGCGAAAAGGCTTCAAACAAATCCTGACGGATCCCGGGCCTTGATCGATTGCGCGGTTCTGGCGAATCCAGCAATAACTCCTCCTTGCCGATTGGGGCAACGAGGAAGTCCTGACCCGTGCGCAACCGCAATGCAAGCTGTCCTTCGCCGGCAAGTTGTGCGACTTGATCCTTAAACTTTAGGCGGCCGATCGCCTCTGGAACTTGCAGGTTTACACGATCAGCGGCGGCGGTCACAAGCGCGCGGAGCTTGGCGCCACTAACTGCTGCGCCACCAGTCTCGACGTGGGTCGCGAGTGCAGCTTTTACGAGATCGGCCCATTGGGCGGTGGTCGCTACCGTCACGACAGTCCCCAGACACAAAAAAAGGAGCATACGCTCCTTTTTTTGTTTAATAGATTACGGGTCTCACTACGCTTGGATGGGCAATCATCGGTGGCTCGCTTAGCTCCGAGTGAGAGCGAAGCTAGAACGTACCCCGTACCGGTCCCAGCACCTTCCGCCCCCTGAGGCGCGCTCTTAGCGCATATGCCTCAGTTGTCAGAATTGAGGCAACGGTATCACGTTAGCCCCAATCGATGCAACTAATTGATTTACATGGACTTAGCCAGCATTACATATTTCGACGGTACTCCCCACCCACCTCATACAACGCATGGCTGATCTGCCCCAGCGAATGCGTCTTCACCGCTTCCATCAGCGATTCGAACACGTTCTTGCGCTCGCGGGCGGTTTTCTGGAGGTAGGTGAGGCCGCCTGAGTTCGCGGCGCTGCTCGCGCCTTCGGCGCTCGACCCCTCCCCAGCCCTCCCCTGCACGCAAGGGAGGGAGCAATCGTTGCGCAGCTGCTGGAAGTTGCGGACGTTGTCGATCTGCTGGCCCTTCTCGCCTTTGGTCGACCGGATCAGTTCGATCTCGGTGACGATGTCGCCGCCGTGGTCCTTGGGCAGGAAGGTGTTGACGCCCACCAGGGGCAGGCTGCCGTCGTGCTTCTTGTGCTCGTAGTAGAGCGACTCTTCCTGGATCTTGCCGCGCTGGTACATGGTGTCCATGGCGCCCAGCACGCC
>CBIHLN010000021.1:0-36606 GCA_966210725.1 uncultured Lysobacter sp.
CTGCGCGACGAAATGGCGGTGGCGGTACACGACGCCCTTGGGGACGCCGGTCGAGCCGCTGGTGAACAGGATCGCGGCGACATCGTCGGGCGCGGTGGTGGCCAGTTGCGGGCCGGCGCCGGTGCCGTCGGCCTCGACCCGCGCCAGCGTGGCGTCCGCCAGCCATGGCCGCGCGCCGGTGGTGACGTGTGCGCGCGCCGAGCGCGCCCAGCCCAGCACCACGCGCGCCGCGTGCGCCAGCGGGATGCCGATGAAGGCCTCGGCCTGCGCCTCGTCCAGGCATTGGCGCAGCGCGCGCTTGTCGATGCCGGGATCGACCAGCACCGGCACCGCGCCGGCCTTGAACAGCGCGAACATCAGCAGGAAGAACTCCGGCGACGGCCGCACCATCACCACCGTGCGCGTGCCGCGGACGATGCCCAGGCGCGCCAGTCCCGCGGCGATGGCGTCGCTGCGCGCGTCCAGGTCGGCGTAGGTCAGCGCCTCGTCATAGCGCGCGGCGCCGCCCGGGCCGCGCCCCCCGGGGCAGCGCAGGGCGACCTGCTCGGGCCGGGCGGCGGCCAACCGCGGCAGCGCGGCGGCGATGTTGCAGGGCGTGGCGGGGGGCGTGGCAGGGGGCGTGGCAGGAGGCGTGCCTAGGGACGGATCGGTCATGCCGCCATTGTCGCCGCTGAACGGTGCAGGTGCCGGCACTTGCGCGCGGCCGCCAAATCCCGAGAATCCCGCGACCGTCCAGCGCCAGCCACCCGGCGGCCCGGCCCGTGCGAGCACCCCTCGTGTACCCCGATCCCCGCCCCGTGGCGCCGACCCTGGTCGCGCCAGCCGTTCCCGTGTCACACCCCTGCCTGTCGTGCGGCGCGTGCTGTGCGCATTTCCGCGTCAGCTTCCACTGGTCCGAGGCCGAGCCCGGCATGGGCGGCGCGGTGCCCATCGAACTCACCGAACCGCTGCGCAGCCATGAGCGCGCAATGCGCGGCACGTCGCAGGCCGCGCCGCGGTGCGTGGCGCTGGATGCGCAGATCGGCGTGTATTCGCGCTGCGGCATCCACGACCGCCGCCCGTCGGTATGCGCGGCAGTGCCGGCGTCGTGGGAGTTCGGCGCGGCGAGCGCACAGTGCGACAAGGCGCGACTGGCGCACGGATTACCTGCATTGACGCCGGGCGACTGGACCGGGGTTCCGGAGGCGGTGCGCAATCCGCTGCCGGAGTGATGGCGACGGCGCCTGCAGGAGCGACGTAAGTCGCGACCACGAACTCCGGGATGCGGCGAAGGTCGCGACTCACGTCGCTCCTACAGGTCTGGGATTCGCCTAGACCGGGTTCGCATCCAGGAATGCGCGGATCGCCGGCACCAGCACCTCGTGCCTGTCTTCCAGCACGTAGTGGTTGGCGTCCTCGAACGCATGCACCTGCGCGTTGGGCAGCGCGCGGGTGAAGCCGTCCAGGAAGTGGCGGTCGAACACGAAATCGCGCAGGCCCCAGCCGATGAATACCGGGCGGTCGGCGTACTGCGGCAGCACGCGGGCGGATTCGGCCAGCAACGGCCAGGCGCGGTCGCCCTCGCGCAGCGGGATGTCCTGCATGAAGCGCAGCGTGCTGATGGCGTTGCGCCAGCCGGTGTACGGCGCGATGTACGCACGGCGCACGTCGCGCGGCAGCGACCGCTCGGTGCCCGTCCACGCCGCGCCGCGGGCGAACAGGTTGAAGGCGCGGATCAGGAAGCCGCCGATGCGCGAGTCGCGCCCCAGCGACAGCTGCCAAGGCATCGGCTTCTCGGGAGGAAGCGGGAACGCGGCGGTGTTCAGCACCACCAGGCGGCGCACGCGTGACGGGTCGCGCAGCGCCCAGCCGAAGCCGACCATGCCGCCCCAGTCGTGCACTGCCAGCGTGACGGGTCCATCGACGCCCAGGTGCCTGAGCAGCGCGTCGAGGTCGTCCACGCGCGATTGCAGGGTGTAGGCATAGGCCGCGTCATCGGGGCGGTCGGAAAGCCCCATGCCGACGTGGTCGGGAACGATGCAGCGGTAGCCCTTGCCATTGCCCGGCGTCCGCAGGCCCGCCACCAGGTGCCGCCAGTAGAAGCTCCAAGACGGATTGCCGTGCAGCATCACCACCACCTCGCCGTCCCTGGGGCCTTCGTCCAGGTACGACATCGCGATGCCGGGCCTGACGTCGAAGCGCTGCGGGGAGAAGGGGTAGTCGGGGTAGGTATCGGTCATCGGGTGGGGCGCACGTCAGGGGCGCGCATTGTGGTGCATCGCGGCGGGGCGCGCCGCGACCCGTAGCCCGGGTAAGGCCGAAGGCCGCACCCGGGGTCAGGTACCAGCAGGCGCAAAAAAAACCCGGGTGCGGCCTCCGGCCTTACCCGGGTGACGACGATCCGCGCGATCAGCCCGGCTTGCGGAAGCGCAGCGTCATCCGGTCGGACTCGCCGATCGCCTGGTACTTCGCGCGGTCGGTGTCCTCGTGGCGGTTGCCCGGCGGCAGCGTCCACACGCCGTTGGGGTGGTCCTTGGTGTCGCGCGGGTTGGCGTTGACCTCGCTGCTGGCGTCCAGCACGAAGCCGGCGGCCTGCGCCATCGCCACCACCTGCGCCTGGCCGACGTAGCCGCTCTTGTCGTCGGCCGGCACGTCGGCGGCGGCGCGGTGCTCGACCACGCCCAGCACGCCACCGGGCTTGAGCACGTCGAAGAAGCCCTGGAACATCCCCTCGGCCTGGCCGTTGGACCGCCAGTTGTGCACGTTGCGGAAGGTCAGCACGGCATCGGCCGATCCGGCGGCGCCGAACGCCGGGTTGGCCGGGTCGAAGGCGACGATGCGCGCGCGGTCGTACTGCGCGGCCGAGCCGGCGAACAGCGTCTCAAGCCCGGCCTTGCTGTTGGCCTGGTAGTCACGTCCGCGGCCTTCCGGCAGTGCCATCGGATCGACCACGGCGGCGACGTACTGCCCGTCCTCGCGCAGGTACGGGGCGAGGATCTCGGCGTACCAGCCGCCGCCCGGGGTGATCTCGATGACGGTGTCGTCGGGCATCACGCCGAAGAACTGCAGCGTCTCGCGCGGGTGGCGGTAGCCGTCGCGCGCGACGTTGTCGGGGCTGCGCCACGCGCCGGATACGGCCGCGGCCAGTCGCGCTTCGGCGACGGCGCCGTCGACCACGCCCCCGACGGCTTCGGTGGCCTCGTTCAAGGCCCCCGACGAGGTGGCGCACGCGCCCAGGGACACGGTCAGGGCGGTGGCGAGCAGGGCGGTGCGAAGCATGGCGTCACTCCAGTCAGGGCGGGTCGGGGGGCCTGATGGTACCCGGCGCGCCCGGGTCCGGCGGCGCCTCGCCGTCAGCGCCGCTATCGGTGCCGACGTCGGCGGCGTCGTAGTCGGCCGCCTGCTCCAGCAGCCAGCGGCGCAGCGCATGCAGCCCGGCGTGGTCGGCCGACCGCGGCGGGTACACCAGGTAATGGCCGTAGCCGGTGCGCAGGCGCTTGCCGGTCAGCAGCACCAGTTGGCCCGCCTCCACCAGCAGGCGCACGCGGGTGAGCTTGCCGAGCGCGACGCCGACACCCGCCGCCGCGCCGCGGTGCAGGGCCTCGGAGTCGTCGAAGTAGGCGACGTAGCGCTCCGGCGGGCGGCCGCCGTGCGCAGCGAACCACGCATCCCACTCGCGGTCCGGGTCGCCCAGCAGCGGCCAGCGGTGCAGCTCGCCGTCGGCCGGCAGCCCGCCCATGCGCTCGATGAGCGCCGGACTGGCGACCGGGGCGATCCATTCGTCGAACAGCGGCTCGCTGGTGACGCCCGGCCACGTGCCGCGGCCGATGCGCAGCGCCGCGTCGACGTCACGGTCGCGTTCGAAGTCCACCAGCGACGCCGCCGACTGCAGGTTGATTTCCAGCTGTGGATGCGCGGCCAGGAATCCGCCCAGCCGCGGCACCAGCCACGCCGAGGCCATCGACGGGGTCGTGCTGAGGGTCAGGATCTCGTCGTGCCGCGGGCCGTAGGGGCGCAGCGCCTGGTCCAGCGCGTCCAGGTGCGGACCGACCCGCGACAGCAGGCGCTCGCCCTCGGCGGTCAGGCGCACGCCGCGCGGGCCGCGCTCGAACAGCTGGCGCCCGAGCCGCGCCTCCAACCCGCGGATCTGGTGGCTGAGCGCACTGACGGTGAGGTGCTGGGCTTCGGCGGCGCGGGTCAGGTTGCCGGCACGCGCGGCAGCGGCGAATCCCAGCAGGGCGTGGAGCGGTGGGCGGCTCATGGAACACCTCGTACGGGGGCATCGACTTGAATGAAGTTCAAGTCCAGCTTGCAAAAGCCTCGCTTTTTCAGCGGATTCGGCCCGCCTATGTTGTGCCTCCGTCAACAAGGCGTCCAGTGACGCCCCACCGGAGACCGCCATGAGCATCTACCAGGACCTGCTGTTCCTCCACGGCTTCCGGATCGCGCCGGCGCCTTCTGGAGCACGCGCGCCGTACGCGGACCCCCCGGCCACCGCGCGTCCGGACCCCACCCGCGACCCGCGGGCCCGGGCGGCAGACGGTGACGCCGGCAGAGCCATCTCACACGCACCCCCGCATGGCGTGCTTAGCCCTTGATCCGGCGGTGGCAGGCCGATCGGCCTGCGGCCGGGCTCCAGGTGATCACGGCAGCCCGCGCCTCCCGCACGCCGGTGGCCGCGCGTCCTCCTGACGCTCTATCGGAAGGCGTCATGTCGGCTTGGCGTTAAAAGCCGCTTGACACGCTCGATGTGTATTGTTGTAGTAATACACATGGACGCAACCCTGCTGCATATCCAGCCCGCCGCCCCCCAGCCGATCTACCGGCAGATCACCGAGCAGGTCCGGCGCCTGGTCGCCGGGGGCCAGCTCGCCCCCGGCGCGCTGTTGCCCTCGGTGCGCGACGTCGCCGCCACCCACGCCATCAACCCGATGACCGTCTCCAAGGCCTACAGCCAACTGGAGGCCGAAGGCGTGCTCGAGCGTCAACGCGGCAAAGGCATGGCCGTGGCCGCACGTGCCGGGGCCGACCCCGGGCCGACCCGGCGGTGGGACCTCATCGCCCCCGCGCTCGATGCCGTCGCCCGGCAGGCGCGCGAACTCGAACTACCGCCAGACGAAGTCCTCGTCCGGCTCAAGTCACGCATGGAGGAACGGCAATGAACGCACTGGACCAGACCCTGCACGCCGCCGGAGGCGCCGGCAGGGCCTCGACGTCGGGCGCCCCCGACCTTCCCATCGAGGCCACCGCACTCGACAAGTACTACGACGGCCAGGCCGCGCTCGACGGCGCCTCGCTGCGGCTCGAGCCCGGCGCGGTGCTGGGCCTGATCGGTCGAAACGGTGCCGGCAAATCGACCCTGATCCGGGCGTTGCTCGGCCTGGTCGCGCCCGACGCCGGGAGCGCACGCCTCTTCGGCCGGCCCGCCCTGCAACTCGACGACGCCACGCGGGCACGGCTGTCGTACGTGCCGCAGCAACCCGAGGCACTGGGCTGGCTGAAGGTCGGCGACATGCTGGATTTCGTCGGCCGCTTCTACCCGCACTGGGATGCCGCCTTCGTCCGCACCACCCTCGACCGCTGGGGGCTGCCGGCCAACAAGGTGCTGGCCAAGCTGTCGCCGGGTGAGCGCCAGCGGGTGGCGATCATCCGCGCCCTCGCGCCCCGACCGGAACTGCTGGTGCTGGACGAGCCGGCGGCCGCGCTGGACCCGGTGGCCCGCCGCGAGCTGCTGCGCGAGATCGCCGAGCGTGCGGGCGAGGCCGGTACCAGCGTCCTGTTTTCCACCCACATCGTGTCCGACCTGGAGCGCGTGGCCTCGCACGTGGCGTTCATGCATGAGGGCCGGATGGTGCTGCAGGCGGAGATGGACACGCTGAAGGAACGCCACCTGCGCCTTCGCATCCCGGCCGCCGTGGATGGGCTCTCCGGGCGGGTACCCGGGGAGATCGCCCGACGCCGGCTGCCCGACGGTGCGCTGTCGGTGCTGATCGTGCGCACCGACGACACCGCATGGCCGGCACTGGCTGAAGCACCTGGCGTCCGGGCCGACACGTTGTCGCTGGAGGATCTGTTCGTGGAGGCGGCGGAATGAACGCTCGCCGGATGGATGCGGACAGTCTTGCCGCTCGCAGCCGCCATGCCCCGGCCCTGCTGGGCAGCAGCGCCGGATGGGGGCTGCGCGTGCTGGCACTGGTGCTGGCCGCGGCCTTCGCCGCGTTGGGCGTGGCGGCCGCGGCCACCATCGACAAACCCGAGCGGGCGTCAGTCACGTTGCTGCTATGCGGGCTGGCCGTGGCCGCGTTGTGGGGCATCTGGTTCTCGCGGCTGGCGCTGCTGCATGCCGAATCGGACCAGGCGCGTATGCCCGGCGTCGCCCCGGCGATCGGCGGGACCCTCGCGGTCCTGGCACTGGCGACGGTGGTGGTGCCCGGGCTCGCGCTGGGCGCCCTCGGCATCGGCCCCGGGCTGGCCATCTGCGCGCTGGCCCTGGCCGCCGGTGCCGGTCTGGTCGTTGCCACCCTGCCGCGCATCATCTACCTGATGCTGTGCTTCGCTCCGATGTTGATCGGTCTACTGCACGCCCTGCTCGAACGCCTGGTGCCGGCCGGACGCCTGGACATCGGCTGGCAGCCGACGCTCGACCACGTCGCCTGGGCGGTGCTGCCGGTGCTGGGGTTGGCAGGCTGGCGGTGGTTCGCCGTCGTGCGGCAGTCCGGGCAACCGGGTTCGCCGTGGTGGCAACCGGCGATCACCGCCACCCCGCACAAGGGCATCGCGCACGGCTGGTTTGCCGGCGGCGCGGGGAGCGCGGACCTGCCGGACTGGATGTGGCCGTCGGGGCAGACCGCCGGCGCGGGCCCGGATGCGCCGGTGCGTGCAATGCGTGCGCTGCTCGGCACGCCGTTCGCGCCGCTGTCGGGTGGCCAGATCCTCGTCCAGGCCGGCATCGCCATTGTCGCTTTCGGCTATCTGGCCCTCGCCGCGACACGCGACGATGGCGATGTCAGCACGCTGGTCGGCGGCGTCATCGGTGGCGCGGCGGTGCTGGTGGTGATGTACGGCCAACGGCTGGACGCGATGTACCGCAAGCGTGCCGCCGAACTCGACGAGCTCGCGCTGCTGCCCGGCCTGGGGGACGCCACGGTCCGGCGGCGCCATCTGCTGGCCGCGGTGTCGTGGTCGCCGGGCTGGGCCATGGTGCTGGTGTTCGGCGTGCTGGTGGCGATGGCGGTGGCGGCGGGCGTGGCGCCCAACCGGCTGGGCATCATGCTGCTGGCCTCGGGCGGCATCGTCCTGCTGACCGCACTGGCCTGCCTCCGCCCCATGGCCGGGTTGCGCCTGGACGGCTTGCGCATCGTGCTGATGATGGGGCCCGGCCTGCTGCTGGCGATGGGCACCATCCTCTACGCCGCGCTCGCCGATGGTGCCGGCCGCGTGCCGGCCATCCTCGCCGCCGTCTGGCTGGTCGCCTACGCCCTGCTCGGGTCGGCGCTGTACAGGACGTGGATCCAGTTCCGCGCACGGCCGCACCCCTTCCTGCAGGACTGACCCTGCCGGTCAGCGTCACGTGCACCGGCGGCGCGGACGCCGACCGTCATCGATCGATCTGCGGTGCGCCCAACCGGCGAGGGACGGCCGCCGTGCAGACGGGGGTCGGCTGCCGGCGCGCCGGACCCCACGCGCCACCACAGCCGCACCCGCTCACGTCAGCTGTGCCAGCGCGGCCTTCAAGGTCGCGCTGGGCCGCATCACCTCGGCCAGGCGCGCGTCGCTGGGCTGGTAGTAGCCGCCGATGTCGGCCGGCTGGCCCTGTACGGCGTTGAGCTCGGCGACGATCGTCGCCTCGTCGCGCTCCAGCGCCTCGGCCAGCGGCGCGAACGTCGCCTTGAGGTCGGCGTCGCCGTCCTGGTCAGCCAGCGCGCGGGCCCAGTACATCGCCAAGTAGAAATGGCTGCCGCGGTTGTCGATGGTGCCCAGCTTGCGGCCGGGCGAGCGGTTCTCGTCGAGGAACCGCGCGTTGGCCACGTCCAGCGCGTCGGCCAGCACCTTGGCGCGGGCGTTGCCGGTGGTCTGCGCCAGGTGCTCGAGCGAGGCGGCCAGCGCCAGGAACTCGCCCAGCGAATCCCAGCGCAGGTAGTTCTCGGCCGTCAGCTGCTGCACGTGCTTGGGCGCGCTGCCGCCGGCGCCGGTTTCGAACAGGCCGCCACCGGCCATCAGCGGCACCACCGACAGCATCTTGGCGCTGGTGCCCAGCTCCAGGATCGGGAACAGGTCGGTGAGGTAGTCGCGCAGCACGTTGCCGGTGACGCTGATGGTGTCTTCGCCGCGGCGGATGCGCTCCAGCGAGAACGTCGTTGCCTCGACCGGCGGCAGGATGCGGATGTCCAGGCCGGCGGTGTCGTGGTCCTTGAGGTACGCCTCGACCTTCTTGATCAACTGCGCGTCGTGCGCGCGCTGCGGGTTGAGCCAGAACACCGCCGGCGTGCCCGACAGGCGCGCGCGGCTGACGGCCAGCTTCACCCAGTCGCGGATTGGCGCATCCTTGGTCTGGCACATGCGCCAGATGTCGCCGGCCTGCACGGCGTGCTCCAGCAGCACGGTGCCGGCGGCGTCCACCACGCGCACGGTGCCCGCGCGCTCCAGCTGGAAGGTCTTGTCGTGGCTGCCGTACTCCTCGGCCTTCTGCGCCATCAGCCCGACGTTGGGCACGCTGCCCATCGTGGCCGGGTCGAACGCGCCATTCGCCTTGCAGTCGTCGATCACCGCCTGGTAGACGCCGGCGTAGCAGCGGTCCGGGATCACCGCCTTGGCGTCCTGCAGCTCGCCCCTGGC
Source organism: uncultured Lysobacter sp. (assembly GCA_966210725.1). Classification (GTDB taxonomy): domain Bacteria; phylum Pseudomonadota; class Gammaproteobacteria; order Xanthomonadales; family Xanthomonadaceae; genus Lysobacter_C. The sequence continues at coordinate 8,815 of CBIHLN010000021.1, forward strand.
GTTCCACATGCGGCCGCTGTCGCGGATCATCGCCGGCATCGAGGCGTCGACGATGACGTCGCTGGGCACGTGCAGGTTGGTGATGCCCTTGTCGGAGTTGACCATCGCCAGCGCCGGGCGCTCGCCGTAGAGCGCGTCGATGTCGGCGCGGATCGCGGCCGCGGCGGTCGCGTCCATCTTGTCCAGGCGCGCATACAGGTCGCCGATGCCGTTGTTGGCGTCGAAGCCGGCGGCCATCAGCTCCTTGTCGTACTTGCCCAGCACCGGCGCGTAGAAGCGGTTGACCACCGCGCCGAAGATGATCGGGTCCGACACCTTCATCATCGTCGCCTTCAGGTGCAGCGAGAACAGCACGCCGCGCGCCCTGGCGTCGTCGATCTGCGCGTCGACGAACTCGGCCAGCTTGCGCATGTCCATGGTGGCGGCGTCGATCACCTCGCCCGCCTGCAGCGACACCTTCGGCTTGAGCACTGTCGTATTGCCGTCGTCGCCGACCAGCTCGATGCGCACGTCGGTCGGCGATTCCACCGTGGTGGAGCGCTCGCTGCCGAAGAAGTCGCCCGCTTCCATGCTGGCCACGTGCGAGGCGCTGTCGCCGCTCCACGTGCCCATGCGGTGCGGGTGCTTGCGCGCGTAGGCCTTGACCGACGCCGGCGCGCGGCGGTCGGAGTTGCCCTCGCGCAGCACCGGGTTGACCGCGCTGCCCTTGGTCCGGTCGTAGCGCGCCTGGATGTCGCGCTCTTCATCCGTCTTCGGCTCGTCCGGGTAGTCGGGCAGGTCGAAGCCCTGGCCCTGCAGTTCCCTGATCGCGGCCTTCAACTGCGGCACCGAGGCGCTGATGTTGGGCAGCTTGATGATGTTGGCTTCGGGCGTCTTGGCCAGCTCGCCCAGCTCCGCCAGGTGGTCGCCGACGCGCTGGCCGTCCTTCAGGCGGTCGGAAAACTGGCCCAGGATGCGGCCGGCCAGCGAGATGTCGCGCGTCTCCACGTCGATGCCGGCGGTCGCGGCGAACGCCTCCACGATCGGCAGCAGCGAGGCCGTGGCCAGCCGCGGCGCCTCGTCGGTGAGGGTGTAGATGATCGTGGGGGACTTGGACATGGGGGCTCGCTTCGATTCGTCGGGCAGAACGCGGATTGTCGCGTCTGCGGCGGTCGCGGGCAAAGCCGCGGGTGCATACGCGGGCGCATGTCGCCCCTATGGATCAGGCGTCGGAAGCGGGTTGTGCGCGGTCCGAGGACGGTCACCGGGCAATCAAGGCGCCCTCCCCGCTCTCACCTTCGCAACGGCGAATGCGACGCGTCAGGTGCCGCGTTGATTCAACTCACGCGCCGCAGCACTTCTTGTACTTCTTGCCGCTGCCGCAGGGACACGGCGCATTGCGGTCGGGCGTGTCGGCGCGGCGGATCGGCTCGCGCGGGGTCAGGGCGTCGATGCGGTGGTGGTGCAGGTCGGCCAGCATGTCCGGCAGGCCGGCGATGATCTCCAAGCGCTCGCGGTAGCTGATCGGCGTGCCGGGCGCTTCGACATCCTCGCCCAGCACCTCGCCGCTGGCGAGGCGGTCGAGCAGCACGAACACCTCGTCGATCCAGTCGTTCCCGTCCAGCCACTGTTCCCACGCGGCCTCGCGCAGCTCCACGCCTCGGAAGAAGCCCATCGCCCAGTCGCGGCCGACATCGAGTTCGTCGTCCTCTTCGGATTCCGGGTCCTCCGGCAGCCACAGCAGCGGCGCCAGGTGGTCGGGCAGGTCGTCGTCGCCGAAGCGCACGCGCGCGCCTGCCATGTTGGCGTGGCCCTGCAGCAGGTTCTCGACCTGCGCGCGCTCCTCGCTGTCGGACCAGCGCGGTGGCGTGCCCCACACCGCGGGTTCCCACTCCGACATCGGCACGGTGTCGGGGCCGACGGCCAGCGCGGACAGGAAGCCGTCCAACGCCTCCAGGTTGAAACCCTTGAACGGCACGGCGCGCTGCTCCAGCAGGTCGGCCAGGCGTTCGATGGCGGTGTCGTCGAGGTAGGCGGGGGCGGTCATGGCGGTATCACGCGTGGGGGACCGGCATGGTAGTCGCAAGCGGCCACCATGCCCCGAAAAAGAACGTGCGCCCGGACAAAAAAAATTGGGCGCGACCCGCGTCGCGCCCATCTTGGAGAGTCGTACTGGAGAGATCACCCGCGCGCCGGACAGGGCCAGGCTGATGCGGTCGGCCCACCGCCCACGGCGGGCACGGGGCCACCTTCCCACGTCGTTTGTTAAGGCCGTATCGCGTCACAGTGAAACGCCACGCAACAACCGCCAACGGCGCGCGCGGCCCGACGGACGGGCGCTACTGGCGCAGGTCGCGGCCCGCCGCGGGCACCGGATGGCCGGGCGTGGCCCGCCACGGGTTGATGTCCAGGCCGCCGCGGCGCGTGTAGCGCGCCTCCACCGACAGCCGCTGCGGCCGGGCCACGGCCCGCAGGTCGGCGAAGATCCGCTCCACGCATTGCTCGTGGAACTCGGCGTGGTCGCGGAACGACACCAGGTACCGCAGCAGGGCGGCGCGGTCGATGCGCGGGCCGCGGTAGGCGATGGACACGCGCGCCCAGTCGGGCTGGCCGGTGACCGGGCAGTTGGACTTGAGCAGTGCGCTGGACAGCGTTTCCTCGACCACATCGCCCGCGTCGGCGGCCAGCAGCGCCGCGTCGGGTGGCCCGTAGCGGTCGATCGCGACGTCCAGCCCGTCGATGGAATCGGCATCCGTATCGTCGCCCCCGTCGATCGCCGGCAGCCCCAGCGCCACCTGCACCGGTGCACCGGCGGCGGCGGACACGTCGGATTCGATGCGCGACAGCAGCCCGGCATCGCTCTCCACGCGCGTGGCGTTGAACGAGTTGAGGTACAGCTTGAGCGACTTGGATTCGACCAGGTGCGGCGAGTCGGCCGGCACGGTCAGCGTGGCGGTGGCGACACGCGGCTTGCCGCGCGCGTCCAGCCAGCTCAGCTCGTAGGCGTGCCAGCGGTCGTGGCCGATGAAGGGCAGCGCGCCGCCGTGCAGGCCGATCGCATCGCGACCCAGCGCGCGCGGGATCGGATACAGCAGCGCGGGATCGTAGTGGCTCGGGTAGTCGACGTGGCGGCCGAGCGGGAGGGCGTTGAGGTCCATGCGGGGATTATCGCGCGCGCGGCCGGCGGCCGCTTTGCTCGCGAAGCCATGGCGCCTGTAGGAGCGGCTTCAGCCGCGATCACCGCGTGCCCCCACTTCGTTGTAGGAGCGACGTGAGTCGCGACCCGCGCCGGTGCGCGGAGTTGCGTGGTCGCGACTCACGTCGCTCCTACAAAGGTCATGTGGATCCGATCGCGGCTGAAGCCGCTCCTACAAGGGCGGGCGGCTACGCGCCCGCGCCGTGCAGGTAGTCCAGCGTCACCTGCAGCATCGCGCGCAGCCCCAGGTCGAGCGCGGACTCGTCCAGCATGAACTCGGGCGAGTGGTTGCTCGGCGCGGCCAGCGGGTCCTGGCCCGGCGGGGTCGCGCCGACGAAGAAGAACATCGCCGGCACTTCGCGCGCATAGAACGAGAAGTCCTCCGCGCCGGTGACCAGCGGCGGCTCGACGACCTTGCCCGGGGCGACGGCCTCCAGGCTGGGTCGCATGCGCGCGGTGAGGTCCGGGTCGTTGACGGTGACCGGGTAGCCGTCCTGGTCGGGCACCTGCGCGTCGGCGGTGGCGCCGTGCGCGGCGCTGACGTGCTCGGCGACGTTGATCAGGTCGGCGAAGATCTTCTCGCGCATGCCGTCATCGAACGTGCGGATGGTGCCGGTCAACTCCACCTCGTCGGGGATGATGTTGTAGCGGATGCCGCCGCGCACCACGCCGAAGGTGACGACGGCCGGCTGCTTGGCGATGTCGGCGCGGCGGCTGACCACGGTCTGCGCGGTCGACACCAGGTCGGCGGCGGCGACGATCGGGTCGATGCCGCCCCACGGCCGCGAGCCGTGCGTCTGCCGGCCCTTGACCTTGATGGTGAAGCGATCGGACGCGGCCATCAGCGGCCCGCTGCGCACGCCGATGGTGTCGGCGTTGAGGGTCGAGAACACGTGCAGGCCGAACATCGCGTCGGGCTTGAAGCCGTCGAACAGGCCTTCTTCCAGCATCAGCTTGGCGCCGCCTTCCTCGCCCGGCGGCGGGCCCTCCTCGGCCGGCTGGAACACCAACATCACCTGGCCGGGCAGTGTCTCCCGCATGTCCACCAGCGCCTGCGCCACGCCCAGCAGGATGCCGGTGTGGGCGTCGTGGCCGCAGGCGTGCATCACGCCGGTCTCCTGCCCGTTGAATTCGGTGGTGACCTTCGACGCGAACGGCAGGCCGGTGCGCTCGGTGACCGGCAGCGCGTCGATGTCGGCGCGCAGGGCGACCTTCGGGCCGGGGCGCGCGCCTTCGACGATCGCCACCACGCCGTGCCCGCCGATGCCCGTGCGCGGGGACAGGCCCATGTCGCGCAGGTGGCCGGCGATGGTCGCGGCGGTCTCGACCTCGCGGTTGGACAGCTCCGGGTGGGCGTGGAAGTGGCGGCGCCACTGCACGACCTCGTCGCGCACCTCGCGCGCAGCCGCTTCCATTTCGGGGCGTGGCTGCGCGGCAGCGGGCTGGGCCGGGGCCGGCAGCGCGGCGACGGCGGCAAACAGGCCGGCCACGAGCAGGCCGGTGCGGTGCGAGGCAAGGACGGTCATGACGGGGCTCCCCCTGGGGTGTCGCGGACACGGGACCCGCCGGATGCTACCGCCGTTGCCGGTGGGGTGCCGCGCGGCATCCGCCACGCCGGGTTAATCGCGTTTTGACACGCGCTGCGTATCCTGCCGCGATGCGCCTTGCCCCCACCGCCCTCGCCGCCGCCGTGTTGATGCTCGCTGCAACCGGCCCGGCCCGGGCGGCGCAGGTCTCGCGCGTGGACATCGTCGGCCTGGACGAGGCGATGACCGAGAACGTGCGCGTGTCGCTGTCGCTGGTGGACGCCATCGGCGACGACCTGTCGGGGCGACGCCTGGCCTACCTGGTGCGCGAAGCGGAGGACGAGGCCCGCGAAGCGCTGGAGCCGTTCGGCTACTACAGCCCCGTCATCGCCGTGGAGCGCACGCGCGGCGAAGGCCCGGTGGCCGTCACGGTCACCGTCGACCCCGGCACCCCGGTGCGCGTGCGCCGCAGCGATGTGGCGATCCTGGGCGAGGGCGCGCGCGACCGCTACCTGCGCGAGGAGCTGACCGCGTTCCGGCCGCAGCCGGGCGACGTGCTCGACCACCCCACCTACGAGGCCGGCAAGACGCGCATCACGCGCCGCCTGGCCGAGCGCGGGTACTTCGATGCCGACTTCACCAGCCGCCGGGTGGAGGTGACGCGCGCCGAGAACGCCGCCGACATCGACCTGGTGTGGGAGAGCGGCGTGCGCTACGACATGGGCGAGGTCACGTTCGACCAGGACCCCAGGATCATCCGCCCGCAGCTGCTCGAGCAGCTGGTCTACTGGGACACCGGCAGCTACTACCACCAGGGCAAGCTGGACCGGCTGCGGCAGTCGCTGGCGCGGCTGGACTATTTCGCCAGCATCGACATCCAGCCCCATCCCGAGGACGCGCAGGGCACGCTGGTACCGGTCACCGTCAGCCTGACGCCCGCCAAGCGCAGCATCTACACCACCGGCCTGAGCTACGGCACCGACAGCGGCGCCGGTATCCGGCTGGGCCTGGAGCGGCGCTACCTCAACCAGCGCGGGCACAAGGCGCTGGCGCAGCTGGACTACGCGCAGCAGCGCAAGACCCTCACCCTGCAGTACCGCATCCCGGCCTTCGCGTGGCTGGACGGCTGGTACACCCTGAGCGCGCAGGCCGCCGACGAGCAGACCGACTACCAGGACAGCCGCCGCATCGAATTCGTCGGCAGCCGCAGCGGCCAGTACAACCGCCACCTCAACCTGGTGGCGTCGATGCACGCCCTGCGCGAGCGCTGGCTGTACCGCGTGGCCGACGACGGGGAAGGCGCGCTGGCGCGGCAGGAGTACCGCTACGCGACGTTCACCTACCCGTCGCTGCGTGCCGAATACGTCGATGCCGACGACCTGCTGTTCCCGCGCGACGCCCTGGCCGGCAGCCTGATGCTGCGCGGCGGCGTGGAAGGCGCCGGGTCCGACGCCGACTTCGCCCAGGCGCGCGCGACGGCGCGCTGGTACCGCGGGCTGGGCGAGCGCAACCGGCTGATCGTGCGCGGCGAGCTGGGCCACACCTTCACCGACACGGTGGTGGACATCCCGCCGAGCCTGCGCTTCTTCGCCGGCGGCGATCGCAGCATCCGCGGCTACGCGTACCAGGAGGTCAGCCCGCGCATCGACACCGACTTCGGCGACTACTCGGTGGGCGCGCGCAACGTCGCCACCGCCAGCGTCGAGTTCGAGCACTACTTCAACGACACCTGGGGCGCGGCCGGCTTCGTCGACAGCGGCAGCGCGTTCGACGACACGCCCGACTGGCGCACCGGTGTGGGTGTGGGCGTGCGCTGGCGCTCGCCCGTGGGGCCGCTGCGGCTGGACGTGGCGCACGGCCTGGACGACCCGGACTCGGACTTCCAGCTGTACCTGAGCATCGGAGCCGACCTGTGAGGCCGCGCCCATGAGCCCGTCGCTGCCGCGCTCGCCGTTCCGCCGGCGCATCGACCCGTCGCTGACGCCGGAGCAGCGCGAAGCGCGCATCGCCGAGCTGCGCGAGCGCCGCCGCAAGCGCCTGCGCTGGCTGGCGATCCGCGGCAGCCTCACCGCCGGCGCGCTCACCATTGCACTGGCGGTGCTGGCGTACTGGCTGCTGATGACGGTGGGCGGGCGCGACGTGCTGCTGGCCCAGGTGCAGCAACGCCTGCCCGCGGGCGCGACCTTCGAGTGGCGCGAGGCCGAAGGCCCGGCGTCCGGCCCGCTGACCCTGCGCGGCGTGCGTTTCGCCTACCAGGGCACCGTGTTCGAAGCCGAACGCGTGATGCTCGACACCGCCTTGCGGCCGCTGCTGGGGCGCACGCTGCGGCTGGACGTGCTGGAAGTCGAGGACGCGACACTGCGGCTGGCCGAAAGCGACGAGCCCTTCGAGCTGCCGCGCTGGCCCGACGTGCTGCCCGCCATCGCGCCGCCCCTGCACCTGCAGGCCCGCGAAGTGCGCATCGACGGCCTGCGCGTCGTGCAGGCCGAGGGCGCCGCCCAGGTGCCGGTCATCCACGTGGATCGCCTGCGCGGCGGGCTGGATGCGCGCGACGGTCACCTGGCCGTCGACCGCCTCGTGGTCGACAGCGACCGCGGCCGCTTCACCGCGGATGGCGAGTACGCGCCACGCAACGACTACCGCACCGACCTCGTCGTGACCGCAGTGCTGCCGGCCGGCGCCGGGGTCACGCCACCGCGGCTCGGCCTAGTGGCGCGCGGCGACATCGCGCGCATGGACGTGGCCGTCGCCGGACGCGCACCGGGCGCCACCCGCGCCACGCTCACCCTGCGCGGCGAGGACGATCCGCGCTGGCACCTGCGGGCGGCAAGCGATGCGCTCGACCTCGGCCTGCTGGCGAGCGGCACGCCCGACGGGCAGCCGCTGGCGCTGGACCTGTCGGCCGACGGCGTCGGCGGGCGCGCGCAGCTGCAGGGCCGCATCGCGCGCGGCGACCTCTCGGCCGTGATCCGCCCCTCGCGCGTCGCGCTGGACGACCAGGTGCTGGACGTGCAGCCACTGGCGCTGAAACTGCTCGACGGCACCGCCACCCTGCGCGGGCGCGCGGACTTCCGCGACCCGGCCGCGCGCCGCTTCACCTTCGCCGTCAACGCGCGCGGCCTGACCTGGGGCGGCGCGGCCACCACCGCGGCGACGCCGGCGCAGGCCGCGACCGACGCACCGCTTATCCGCCTGGATGCGGACCTCGGCCTGTCCGGCACGGTGGAGGCGTGGGCCGCGATCGGCACGGCCGACCTGGCGCGTGACGGCGAGCAGGCCCGGGTCGAGTTCGATGGCCGGGGCACCGGCGAGGGCGTGGCATTGCGATCGCTGCGCGCGACCATGCCCGGCGGCCGTCTGGACGCCACCGGCGACGTGCGCTGGGCGCCGGCGCTGGGCTGGGACGTGGACGCGACGCTGGCCGGGTTCGACCCCGGGTATTTCATCGCCGGCTGGGACGGCGCCATCGACGGCACGCTGGACAGCCAGGGCACCACCGGCGACGACGGCACGCTGGCCATCGACGTCGATGCCCCGCGCCTGACGGGCCGCCTGCGCGGCCGCGCGCTGGACGGGCGCGCGCGCGTCGCGCTCGCCTTGCCGGCCGACGACGCCCGCACCCCGTCGTACGACGGCGAGCTGGCGCTCTCGCTGGGCCGCAGCCGGGTGGAGGCCACCGGCCGCATCGACGACACGCTCGACATCGACGCACGGTTCGCGCCGCTGGAACTGGCCGACCTGCTGCCCGACGCGGCCGGCACGCTGCGTGGCACGCTCGCGCTCGACGGCGCACGGACCGCGCCGGACGTGCAGGCCGACCTCGAGGGCAGCGGGCTTCGCTGGGGCGACATGCAGGCCGATACGCTGTCGGTCGACGGCCGCCTGCCCTGGCGCGGCAGCGGCGGCGCGCTGACCCTGGCAGCCACCGGCCTGCAGGCGGGCCTGCCGTTCGACACCCTGGACGTCGACGCGCGCGGTGCGGTGGAGGCGTTGCAACTGGAGGCCCGGGCCCGCGGCGACATCGGTGCGCTGGCGCTGGCCGGCAGCGCCCGCAAGCAGGGCGCGACGTGGCGCGGCACGCTCGCCACGCTGCAGCTCGACCCGTCGCGCGGTGCCGCGTGGCGCCTGCAGGCACCCACGGATTTCAGCTGGACGTCCACCCCACGGGGCCTGGCCGGCACGCTCGAGGCCGCCTGCCTGGCCGCCAGTGATGGCGGCGCGCTGTGCGCCAGCGCCGACTGGCCGCGGCGCGGCCTGCAACTCGACGGCCGGGGCCTGCCGCTGGCGCTGCTGGCGCCGTACCTGCCCGAGCGGGACGACGGCCGGCCGTGGCTGCTCAGCGGCGAGGTCGCGATCGACGCGCAGCTGCGCCCGGCCGGCAACGCCTGGCAGGGCCGCGCCACCGTCACCTCCGCGGCGGCCGGCCTGCGCTTCAGCGAGCGCGCCCGCAACGACATCCTCAGTTACCGCAACCTGTCGCTGGAGGCCGAGTTCGACCCCAACCGGATCACCGCGACGCTGGGCGCCGACGTGCTGGAGGACGGCCGCCTGGATGCGCGCATCGCCACCGGATGGGATGCGTACGCGCCGCTGGACGGCGAGATCGCCATCGAGGTCGACGAGCTGACCTGGATGGAGCTGTTCTCGCCCGACATCGTCGAGCCGCAGGGCCGGCTCGATGGCCGCCTCGGTCTCTCGGGCACGCGCGGCGAGCCGCTGCTCTCCGGCCAGGCGCAGTTGGCCGGGTTCACCGCGGAGGTTCCGTCGCTGGGCATCACCCTGCAGGACGGCGCGCTGGCACTGGTCGCGCAGCCCGATGGCAGCGCGCGCATCGACGGCCGCGTCGGCACCGGCGACGGCGTGCTGTCGATCGACGGCACGCTGGGCTGGCGCGGGGGCGACACGCCGCTGGTCCTGGCGATCCGCGGCCAGGACGTGCGCGTGTCCGACACCCGCGACCTGTACGCGGTCGCCAGCCCCGATGTCGAGGTGCGCTACACCGCCGGCACGCCGCTGCAGGTGACCGGCACGGTGGGCGTGCCGGAGGCGCGCATCGACCTGGAGCGGCTCGACCAGGGCGTATCGGCGTCGCCGGACGTGGTGGTGCTGGACCCGGTGGATCCGGAGGACACCGGCGGCCTGCCGCTGGAGATGGACCTGACGCTGGCGCTGGGCGAGGACGTGACGCTCAACGGCTTCGGCCTGGACGGCACGCTGGGCGGGCAGCTGCGCGTGCGCGCGGTGCCGGGCCGCGAAATGACCGCGACCGGGCGCCTGGAGGTGGGCGGCACGTACGCGGCCTACGGCCAGGAGCTGGAGATCACCCGCGGCTACCTGACCTGGTCCAACGGCCCGGTGTCGGACCCGCTGCTGGACGTGCGTGCCGAGCGCGAGGTGGCCGAGGTTACCGCCGGCGTCGACATCAGCGGCCGCGCCAGCGCACCGCAGGCGGAGGTCTGGTCGGACCCCGCCAGCTCGCAGTCCGAGGCGCTGGCCTACCTTGCACTGGGTCGCCCGCTGTCGAGCGTGAGCGGCGACGAGGGCCGCCAGCTCAACGCCGCCAGTGCCGCGCTGACCGCCGGCGGCAGCCTGCTGGCGTCGCAGCTGGGCGCGCGCATCGGCCTGGACGATGCCGGCGTGATGCAGAGCCGCGCGCTGGGCGGGTCGGTGTTCGGGGTCGGCAAGTACCTGTCGCCGCGGCTGTACGTCGGCTACGGCGTGTCGCTGCTCGGCACCGGCCAGGTGTTGACGCTGAAGTACCTGCTGCGGCGCGGCTTCGATGTCGAGATCGAGTCCAGCACGGTGGAGAACCGCGCCTCGCTCAACTGGCGGCTGGAGCGCTGAGCACGGCCGTTAACCTCGCGCACACCCGGGGCGCGGCACCCTGCCGGTCCCTGATCCGTGCATGGAGTCGCCGATGGTCCTGATGCGTACCGCCGCCCTCGCCGCCAGCCTGGTGGCCCTCACCGCGTGCGCCACGCCGGCCACGCCTACGGCCAGCGACCCGCTGCCGCCCGCCAACGCCGAGGCCCCGCCCATGAGCGACCCCAATCCGCCGATGCCCGCCGAGCGCTGCGACGCCGACACCGCCAAGCCCAATGCCATCGGCCAGGTGGCCACCGCGGAGGTGGTCGAACGGGCACGCATCGAAGCCAATGCCGAGATCGCGCGTGTGCTCAAGCCCGGGATGATGGTGACCATGGAGTACCGCGCCGGCCGCCTGAACATCGACGTCGACGAAGCCAACGTCATCACCAACGTGCGGTGCGGCTGAGCCACCGGCCCGTCATGCCGGAGGACAGTGTCCACCTGTAGGAGCGGCTTCAGCCGCGATCACGGCACCGCGTGCGTGCCATGGCTGAAACCGATGGGCCGCGATTCCGATCGCGGCCCATTTTTCTTGGCTCGTCCGGATGTGGCGGCAATGCGGCTGTTGTAGGAGTGACGTAAGTCGCGACACGTCGCTCCGGTGAGCCGCGCGGTCGCGACTCACGTCGCTCCTACAGGACTCGCCCAATGGATCGCGCACGTATGACGTTGCAGCTGAACCCGCACCTACAGCGCAGCGTTCGCCATGGGCCGCACCACCCGCCCCTGCAGGCGGGGCGCGCCGTCCACCACGTCGGTCCACACCACGTAGGCCGCGTCCCCCTGCAACGCCAGTTGCGGGAAGCCGGTGCCGCGCCCGCGGCCCGTGAGCCGGGCGATTTCAATGCGCTGCCGTTCTTCCGACAGGTCCGGCGCCCAGCGCGCCAGGTGCAGCGACTGGCCATCGCGGTCTTCGCGGACCCACAGCACCCACGCCGCATCCGTGCCCAGTGCGACATCGACGCGGCCCTGGACGTGGTCGCCGCGGTCGAGCACCACCGGTGCGCCGAACGCGCCGCCGGCATCCGTGCTGCGTGCCAGTTTCAACGTCGGCACGTCGCCGGCGGCGGTGTACCACGCCACCAGCGCCTCGTCGCCGCGGGCGGCCACCGCGGGGCCGTTGACCGGGCAGGCGGGCATGCGCCAGCCATCGTCGTGGACCGTCCGTGGCGTGCTCCACCCCTCCGTGCCGAGGCGTACGACGGCGATGTCGCGGACCTCCGCGGCGGTGCGGTCGCGGTAGACCAGCAGCGGGCCGCGGGCGGTCATGGCCGCGTCGGTCTGGCAGCACTCGCAGGTCATCGCGTCGAGGCGGCGCTCGTCGTGGCGCCGCAGGTCGGCGTCGAGGTGTGCGGTGCGCAGCGCCATCGCGCCGGCGTCGTGGCCGGCGTGGCCGTCGTGCCCACCGTCGCCATCGCCACCCGCCGCCATCGCCCGCCCGTCCAGCCAGGCGATGCCCAGGCGGTCGCGCGAGGCCGGCCACAGCGATACGAACCCGTGTTCGGTCGGGGTGCCGTCGTCGTTGACCGTGAGCGCAGGCGACCACGTCGCGCCGCCATCGCCCGAGCGCACCAGCGCCACGTCGTAGGCGTAGGTCGCCGCGGCGGACTTCTGCAGCCAGTGCGCCCACAGCGCGCCGTCGGGCGTAGCCATCAGGTGCGGCGTGTCGGCCCAGTTGACGAACCAGTCGGTGCCGCGCGCGATGTCCCGCGGCGCGTCCCACCCGTCATCGCCCTGACGCGCGAAACGCAGCGCGTGGCCATCGCCGTCGGGTTCGATCCACGACAGCAGCAGGCCGGCATCCGTCGCCACGAGGTCGGGCTGGGCGGCGTGGGCGGCGGCGGTCGGCAGCGGCCACGCACCCGCGGACCAGGCGCGCGCCGGGGCGGTGGCACCGCCCGGCGGGCCGACCGGGCCCTCGGCGCCGCCGCATGCCGCCAGCCCCAGCGCGAGGCCGAGCGCAAGCAGCCTGGGCACCGTGGACGCAGGCGCAGACGGGGTGACGGGATCGATCGGACGCATCGCGGATCCGGGCAGCGGCAAGGGGCGCAGGGTAAGGTGCCGGCGTCTTCCCTGCACGGCACGCACGCCATGAACCTGCAGCTGCTCTATGTCGGCCTCGGCGGCGCCATCGGCGCGATGGCGCGCCACCTGCTGGGCGGCTGGGTGCTGCACCACACCGCGCAGGGGCGATTCCCCGCCGGGACCTTCGCGGTCAACGTGCTGGGCTGCCTGGTGATCGGCGCGCTGGCCGGGCTCGCCGAACGGCACGCACTGGCCTCGCCGTCGCTGCGGGTGTTCCTGTTCACCGGTGTGCTCGGGGGCTTTACCACGTTCTCGGCGTTCGGCCTGGAGACGCTGTACCTGCTGCGCCGTGGCGACACCGGCGTGGCCGCGGCCTACGTCGCAGGCAGCGTGGTGCTGGGGCTGGCGGCGGTGTGGATCGGGTGGCGGCTGGCGGGAGGAGGCCGCTGACGACCGTAGCCCGCGATTGAGCCCCTCTCCCCGCGGGAGAGGGGTTGGGGAGAGGGTTCGGCGAAGCGGCAGACGTCCGCATCAGCGCAACGGGTCTGCAACGCAGTCGTCACCACGTAGACTCCGGCGCACCCTCATCCGCCCTTCGGGCACCTTCTCCCGACGGGAGAAGGAACGCGCACAGCGTCGATCAAGCCGCCTGCCCGCGCCGCAACCGCGTGAGGTGCACCAGCAGCAACGAAATCGCCGCCGGCGTCATGCCGGCGATCCGCTGCGCCTGGCCGATGCTCAGCGGGCGCACCTGCCGCAGTTTGCCCGCGACCTCCGCCGACAGCCCGCGCACCTGCGCGTAATCGAAGTCCGCCGGGATCGCCGTGTCCTCATGCCGGCGCGCGCGTTCGATCTCCTCGCGCTGGCGGTCCAGGTACCCGGCGTACTTGATGCCGATCTCGACCTGCTCGGCCACCGCGGCATCGTCCACGCCCGGCCCGAGCGAGGGCACGCGCATCAGCGACGCGTAATCCAGTTCGGGGCGCTTGAGCAGGTCGGCGGCGTGGGTCTCGCGGCTGACCGCCACGCCCAGCGTCTCGCCGATCTCACGGCCCAGCGCGTTGGCCGGCGCCGCCCAGATCCCGGACAGCCGCGCGTGCTCGCGTTCGATCGACTCGCGCTTGGCCTCCAGTGCGGCAAAGCGCGCATCGTCCACCAAACCCAGTTCGCGGCCGACCGGGGTCAGGCGCAGGTCGGCGTTGTCCTCGCGCAGTTGCAGCCGGTATTCGGCGCGGCTGGTGAACATGCGGTACGGCTCGGTGGTGCCGTGGGTGATCAGGTCGTCGACCAGCACGCCCAGGTAGGCCTGGTCGCGCCGCGGGCACCAGCCGTCCAGCCCGCGCACGTGACGCGCGGCGTTGACGCCGGCCAGCAGGCCCTGCGCGGCGGCCTCCTCGTAGCCGGTGGTGCCGTTGATCTGGCCGGCGAAATACAGGCCTTCGATGGCACGCGTCTCCAGCGTCGGCTTCAAGCCGCGCGGGTCGAAGAAGTCGTACTCGATGGCGTACCCGGGGCGGGTGATGTGGGCGCGCTCGAAGCCACGGATGCTGCGCACCAGCGCCAGCTGCACGTCGAAGGGCAGCGAGGTGGAGATGCCGTTGGGGTAGATCTCGGCGACGTCCAGGCCTTCGGGCTCGACGAAGATCTGGTGGCTCTCCTTCTCCGCGAACCGCACCACCTTGTCCTCGATGGACGGGCAGTAGCGCGGGCCGATGCCCTCGATCTGGCCGGTGTAGAGCGGGCTGCGGTCCAGCGCCGCACGGATGATGTCGTGGGTGCGCGCGGTGGTGTGGGTGATCCAGCACGACACCTGACGCGGGTGGTCACTTTGTTGCCCGGTAAACGAGAACACCGGACGCGGATCGTCGCCCGGCTGCGCCTCCATCACCGAGTAGTCGAGGCTGCGGCCGTCGATCCGCGGCGGGGTTCCGGTCTTGAGCCGGTCGACTTTGAACGGCCCCTCGCGCAGGCGCGCGGCCAGCGCGGTGGCCGGCGGGTCGCCGGCGCGGCCGGCCGCGTACGTGGTCTGGCCGACGTGGACCTTGCCCGCCAGGAACGTGCCCGCCGTCAGCACCACGGCCGGCGCGTGGAAGCGCAGGCCGGTCTGGGTAACGACGCCGGTCACCCGGCCGTCCTCGAACACCAGGTCGTCCACGGCCGCCTGGAACAGCGTCAGCCCGGGCTGGGCCTCGACCGCGCGGCGGATGAAGGCGCGGTACAGGCTGCGGTCGGCCTGGCAGCGGGTGGCACGCACCGCCGGCCCCTTGCTGGCGTTGAGCCGGCGCCATTGGATGCCCGCGGCGTCGGCGGCGCGCGCCATCACGCCGCCCAGCGCGTCGATCTCCTTGACCAGGTGGCCCTTGCCGATGCCGCCGATGGCCGGGTTGCAGCTCATCGCGCCCACGGTGTCGACGCTGTGCGTCAGCAGCAGCGTGCGCGCGCCGGCCCGGGCGGCCGCCAGCGCGGCTTCGGTGCCGGCATGGCCGCCGCCCACGACGATCACGTCATGGCGATGGAAGTCGGAGTGCAGGGTCATGGCGGGGCCGTGAAGCGGCGAACAACCGCGTGCGGGGCGTGAATTCTACGGCAATCAAGCGGTTGCGGCGGAACGCCGGGCCGGGGACCGGTCTCGTCAAGCAACTGGCACTTGCATTTCGTCGAAAAGTTGGCACGGCACTTGCGATAGCCCATACTGCGCCCGCTCTGCGACCCCGGTCACAGATTGAAAGCGACATATATCCGAATTCATTGGGGAGTGATTCACATGTCCGTCCTGACCCGTACCGCCCTGGCCGTTGCCCTGCTGGCGGCCGCACCGCTGGCGTCCGCCGCCACCGCCACCGACACGATGAACGTGTCGATCCAGATCGAGAACGCCTGCACCGTCGACGCCGACGACATGGCCTTCGGCCCGCAGTCCGACCTGTCGGCCGCCGTCACCTCGACCGCCGACGTCACCGTCGACTGCACCAACCAGGGCGCGATCGACGTCGCCTTCAGCGCCGGCGGCAGCGGCGACTTCGCCAACCGCACGATGGTCGGCCCCGGCGGCGCGACGATCGATTACCAGCTGTACAACGCCGCCTCCGGTGGCGCCGTGCTGGGTGACGGCACCGGCACCACCGCGACCTTCGCCGGCACCAGCGCCGGTGGCGTGGAAACCTTCACCGTGTACGGCGTCGTGCCGGTGCAGGGCGCCAAGCCGGTCGGCAACTACGCCGACGCGATCACCGTCTCGCTGACCTACTGATGTCCCCGCGCCGCCTCACGGCGGCGACGGCGATCGCCCTGGCCCTCGTGGCCGGGGCGGCGTCCGCGCGCGGCCAACTCCAGACCCGGCAGACCGGCGTCGACCTCGACGCGGGCGACCGTGCCGGTCGCATCGTGCTGGCCAACACCGGCGACGCGCCCGTCGCGGCGCAGGTGCGCGTGTACGCGTGGACCCAGGTCGATGGTGCGGACGTCCTCGAGCCCACCGACGCGATGGTCGCCAGCCCGCCGATCATGGAGATCCCCGCGGGCGGCGAGCAGCTGGTGCGCGTGGTGCGGCCGACCGCGGCCGCGGTGGAGCACGAGCAGGCCTTCCGCATCGTCGTCGACGAATTGCCCGGACAGGGCGAGGCCGAGACCGGCAGCGCGATCAAGGTGCGCATGCGCTACGTGTTGCCGGCGTTCGTGCGTGCGCCCGACCCGGCGCCGGCGTCGCTGGACTGCCGGATCGAGCCCGGGGCCATGGTCTGCCACAACACCGGCGGCCGCGCCGCGCAGCTGGGGCGCAGCCACCTGCTGGACGCCAACGGCCGCAAGGTCGAGCTGTCGCCGGGCCTGCTGGGTTACGTGCTGGCCGGCAGCACGCGCCGGTTCGAACTGGAGGCGTCGGCGAAGGCTTCGGCCGGGTCGGCCACGCAGCTGGACGTCCTTCTCAATGGCCAGCCGGCCACCCTGCCGCTCGCCCGCGCGCGCTAGGCCGACCGCGCTGGCGGTGGCCCTGGCGGCCGCGCTGGCGGGGCCGGCCTGGGCGGCCACCGCCACGGGCGGTGCCACCGGCGGCGCGATGGCGACGCTCGATGCGCAGCCGCTGGCGCAGGTCAGCGCCGTGCGCGCGCCGCAGGTGATGTACCTGGACGTCTCGCTCGACGGGCGCGTGGTCGCGACCCTGGTGCGCTTCACGGTGGTCGACGGCGAGCTGTCCGTGCTGCCGTCGGTGTTGACCGATGCCGGCCTGCAGCTGCCCAACGACGTCCCGCTCAACGCTGCCGGCGAGGTCGCGCTGGCCGACATCCCCGGCCTGGGCGTCGACTACCAGCCGACGATGCAGCGCGTCACGCTGCTGCCCGGCTCCGAACTGCGCCCGACCCGCCTGCTCGGCTACCGGATCCCGGCGCCGGTGCAGGTCGACCGCGACCACGGCCTGGTGCTGGACTGGGACGCCTATGGCCGCCGCCTCCAGGGTCAGGACACGCTGTCGCTGGGCACGGGTGCGCGCTGGTTCGGGCGCTGGGGCACGCTGGAGCTCAACGGCGTCAGCCGCACCGGCGATGCCGGCAGCGACGGCTACGCCCGGCTCGACACCCGCTGGACCTACTCCGACCCGAAACGCATGTGGACCTGGTCGGCCGGCGACGTCGTCTCCGGCGGGCTGGCATGGTCGCGCCCGGTGCGCCTGGGCGGCGTGCAGCTGCGACGCGATTTCGGCGTGCGCCCGGACCTGATCGTGCACCCGTTGCCGCAGTTCTCCGCCGACGCCACGCTGCCCTCGTCGGTGGAGCTGTACGTCAACAACATCCGCCAGTACGGCGAAGAGGTCGCGCCCGGCCCGTTCGTGCTCAGCGATTTCCCGCGGGTGAGCGGCGCCGGCCAGGCGGTGGTGGTGGTGACCGACGCGCTCGGGCGCACCACCCAGACCAGCGTGCCGCTGTATGTGGACTACCAGCGGCTGGCGCGCGGGCTGACCGACTTCTCGTTCGAGGCCGGCGTGCTGCGCCGGGGCTTCGGCATCGATTCCGACGACTACGGCAGCGACGTGGTCGCCAGCGGCAGCTGGCGGCGCGGCATGCGCGACGACCTCACGCTGGAGCTGCACGGCGAGGCCGGCCCCGACCTGCAGCTGGCGGGGGCCGGCCTCGCGTGGTCCCCGCTCGCGCGCTTCGGCGTGGCCACCGGCAGCGTCTCGCGCAGCGAGGGCGACGGCGCCGGTACCCAGTGGAGCGGCGGTTACCAGTGGTTCGGCCAGCGCGCGGGCTTCGACGTCAACGTGCAGCGCGCCGACGCCGGCTACCGCGACCTGGGCACGCTCGACGGCGGCAGCGTGCCGCTGCGCGCGCAGGACCGCGCCTCGGCGTGGATGGCGGTGCCGCGCGGCTCGCTGTCGGTGACCTGGTTGCGCTACCGCGACGGTGAGGACCTGGCCGGTCGCACGGTCAGCCTGGGCCTCAGCCAGACCTGGGGCCGCTCGGTGTCGGTCTTCGCCAATGCCTTCCATGACGACCGGGCAGGCACCGGCGTGTCGCTCACGCTGAGCCTGCCGCTGGGCGACGGCCTGGACGGCGCGTTGACGGCCAACCACCGCCGCAGCGATACCGAGCTGACGGCCGACGTGCGCCGCCGCGCGCCCTACGAGGGCGGCTGGGGCTGGCAGGCGCAGGCCAGCGACGACGGCGACGGCCAGCTGGCGGCGCAGTACCGCGGCGACGGCGGCGAGTTCTGGGCCGGCGTGGACCGCTTCGATGGCGAACACGGCCTGTTCGCGCAGGGCATGGGCAGCGTGGTGCTGATGGACGGCCAGGCCTTCGCCAGCCGGCGCATCGCCGATGCCTTCGCCGTGGTCTCCACCAACGGCATCGGCGACGTGCCGATCCTCTACGAGAACCGCACCGCCGGGCGCACCAACGACCGCGGCTACCTGCTGCTGTCGGACCTGCGCGGCTGGGAGCGCAACCGCATCGCCATCGACCCGGACGGCCTGTCGGCCGAGCTGCGGGTGCCGGCGATCGAACAGCTCGTCACCCCGCCCAATGCCAGTGGCCTCCACGTGGCCTTCCCGCTCGAGCGCGTGCGCAGCGCGACGGTCACGTTGCTGGATGCCGACGGACAGCCGGTCGCGCCGGGTACACGCGTGCAGCGCGCCGATGGAACGGAGGCGATCGTGGGCTTCGAGGGCCAGCTGTGGCTTGAGCACTACCGGGACGGCGAAGCGCTGTCGTGGCGTACGCAGGGCCACGACTGCCTGGCGCCGGCGCCCGCGCTGGAGGCCGCCTCGAGCGCTTCGATGCACTGCCCCACCGGGCCCGATGCATGCCCCGCCGTGGCGGCCGTGCCCGGATCGCCCCCCTCGATGCGCTGCCCGACAGGACGCACGCTATGAACCGCTTGATCAGTGCGCTTCTCCTGGGGCTGCTCGCGCTGGGCCTGCACGGCACGGCGCGCGGCCAGAGCATCGACTGCAACTTCGCCGGGACCGCACCCGCGCTGGAGTTCGGCACCGTTCCGGCCAACCCCACGGTGGCGACGACCACGGCGGGCACGGTCGGCGTCTACTGTTCCGGTACCACCTTCAGCAATCCGGGCACGGTCAAGGCGTGCCTGAAGCTGAGCAATGGAACGCCCGACAACGCGCTCCTGCCCAACAGGCGAATGGCAAGTGGAAGTGCCCGGTTGTCCTACCAGGTGTACCGGGACAGCGCCCGTACCCAGGTCTGGGGCAACGCGACGTCCGCACCTGCCGGCGAGGTGTTGATTCCCCTTCGTCGCACCGGATTCTTCTTCTGGGAGGGCTCGGCGACGCTCACCCTGTACGGGGCGATCGGCGCGGGCCAGGCCGGACTGGTTTCGGGCACCTACCAGTCGCAAATGTCCCTGCAGCTGACGGGTGATTTCACCTCGCAGCCATGTTCGGCGATCACCAACGTTCTGGATACCGATCGCACCGTGCTGGCGCGCGCCACGATCGCCAGCAGCTGCACGGTGGCGGCCAACGACCTCGCCTTCGGCACACACAGCCAGCTGGCCGCCGCTGTCAACGCCAGCACCAGCCTGGGCGTGACGTGCTCGGTCAACACGCCGTACACGGTGCGGCTGGACGGCGGGACCACCGCCAACAACGTGGCCAACCGGCGCATGGGCCTGAACGGGACGGGGCCGGCGGCCCAAGGCGTCGCCTACCAGCTGCGGCACACCTCGCCCAATGGACCGCTGTGGGGTGACGGGTCGGCGGGGACCTCGACCGTGGCAGGCACCGGCACCGGCGGTTCGCAGACGATCCCGGTCTATGGCCGCGTGCTGCCCCAGTCCGTGCCGCTGCCGGGCCAGTACGAGGACACGGTCACCGTCACCGTCCAGTACTGAACAACACAACGGGGGGAGGCTCTCGCCAAGGTTGGCACGCTTCATGCGACACCTTTGGCGCACCCAGTGGAACAGGCGCCTGGCGCCGGCCGGAATTGGAACAGGGGCTGGCCACGTGTCCACAGGGGAAGCCGGGGGGCCGAGTGTCGGGGGACGCTCGGCCCCCTTTTTATATGTGTTTTTTCATCCGCAGCCCTCACGCGCGCGGCACGTCGCCTTCGGGCGGCGGGCGCCCTGCATCCCGGAGCCCCGACACACGAAGGCCCGCCGCGGTGAAGCCGCAGCGGACCCGGATGCAAGTCGATCAGGCCGGGCCGGCAAGGCGCCGACGCCCGACAAGGACGGAACAGGGGGGATCCGTGGGTTCCTCGCCGGGCGCCGACATGGACGCTTGCGGGTGTGGCAGGTGACGCTGACCTGCCGGATGGGTCGGAATGCGACGCATCCGGTCAGGGCCGTAGAGTGCGACTGGCGGGCCGGCAACGCAAGCGACCGGCACCCCAGTTTCCGACCGGCGGTCAGCGCGGTTCAACCTCGCGCGACTGCGTGCGCGAGCGCACCTCGCGCAGGCGATCGCCCATCGACGACCCCGACGAGCGCCGCGGCTGCACCGCCGGGCGCGGCGGCGGAGCGGACGGGCGCACGGCCGGACGGGGCATGGGCGCCATCGGCTGCGAAGGCTCGACGCCGCGGGAAATGCCCGGCTCCGGGCCCTGCTTGCGACGGCGCAGGTCGTCGAGGTTGCGCCACGGTGCGCGGTCGTCGCCGTCGTCGTGGTGGGGCGGACGGTCATCGTCGCCACCGCCATGGCCCGGATGGCCTGGGCGCGGCGGACGCACCACGATCGGCGGACGCGGGTAGTAGCCGCCGCCATAGCCCGGGTAATACGGGTAGCCGTAGTTGTACGGGTAGCCGTAATAGCCGCGGCCGTAGTAGCGGCTGTCGTACGGATAGCCGTACCCGTATGCGCCATAGCCGTGATAGCGGTACTCGGTGCGCGGCTGGCCGTAGTAGTAGTCGCCGCGGCCGCCGCGGTAGTCGTAGCCGGTGACGCAGCCGCCCAGCAGCGCGATGGCCACGGCCGGCAGGAGAAGCTTGCGGATCATGTCGGGACCCCCCATGGGCAGACCGTCACAGTGGTCGTAAGCCATTGAACTCGCGCTTAATCTTTCGGTCATGCCGCTGAACGCTTCAGCCCCGCCGATGCCGGCCATCCGCTGCGCTACGCTGTGCGCCGCATGACCCACGCCGACACGCCGCCGGGCTTCACGGACATCCTCGCCGCCGCCGCGCGCATCGCGCTGCATGCACATGCCACCCCGGTGCTGCGCTCGCGCGCACTCGACGAGATCGCCGGCTGCGAGCTGCATTTCAAGTGCGAGAACCTGCAGCGTGGCGGCGCGTTCAAGTTCCGCGGCGCGTGCAATGCGGTGTTCTCGCTGGACGAGGCGGCGCTGGCGCGCGGCATCGTGACCCAGAGTTCCGGCAACCATGGCGCCGCGGTGGCATTGGCCGGGCGGCTGCGTGGCGCGCAGGTGACGGTGGTCGCGCCGCGCAGCACGCCGAAGGTGAAACTGGCCGCCATCGAGGGCTACGGCGCGCGCATCGTGCCCTGCGACACCACGCAGGCCGCACGCGATGCCGCCACCGCACAGGTGCTGGCCGGGACCGGCGGCGTGTTGATCCACCCGTTCAACGACGCGCGCGTGATCGCCGGCCAGGGCACGGCCACGCTGGAACTGCTCTCGGTCGCCGCCGGACTGGACGCCGTCGTGGCGCCAGTCAGCGGCGGTGGCCTGCTGTCGGGCACGGCCATCGCCGCGCACGGCATCGATGCCAGCGTCGAGGTGTTCGGTGCGGAGCCCGTCGGCGCACGCGATGCGCATGACTCGCTCGCCTCGGGCGAACGCATGACCGGCCGCGTACCCGACACAGTGTGCGACGGCCTGCGCGCCGAATTGGGCACGTTGACGTTTCCGATCCTGCGCAACCACGTGCGCGACATCCTGCTGGCCGACGATGCCGCCGCGGTCGACGCGATGCGCCTGCTCTGGACGCGCATGAAGCTGGTGGTCGAGCCGTCCGGTGCGTTGCCGCTGGCGACCGTGCTGGCCCACCGCGAGCGCTTCGCCGGGCGACGCGTCGGGATCATCCTGTCAGGCGGCAACGTCGACCCCGATGCGCTGCCCGCCCTGTTTGCCACCCTGGGAGATGCCGCATGACCGACGCCGGACACGGCCGCCGCCGCCACGACCGCGCCATCGCGCTGGTGCAGGCGTACTACGACGCCTTCAACCGCGGCGACTGGGACGGCATGCTCGCCGTACTCGGCGACGACGTCGTGCACGACCTCAACCAGGGCCCGCGCGAGGTGGGACGCGAGGCGTTCACGGCGTTCCTGCGGCGGATGCAGGCCAGCTACCGCGAGCAGCTGCACGACATCGTGCTGATGGCCACGCCCGATGGCGACCGCGTCGCCGCCGAATACGTGGTGCACGGCGAGTACCTCGCCAGCGATGCGGGACTGCCCGAGGCCCGCGGCCAACGCTACGTGCTGGCGGGCGGTGCGTTTTTCGATGTGCGCGACGACGTGATCCGCCGCGTCACCAACTACTACAACCTCGAACACTGGATCGAGCAGGTCGAGACCGCGCAGTAGCGCGCACGCTCACTTGAGCGGCATCGCCCCGGCGCCGTCGCCGGCCATGTAGGCCAGACCTTCGCCCAGCAGCAGGCGGGTCACCGCGGCGCGCTCGGCCACCGGGCGGCCGGCCAGCACGTCCAGCAAGGCCGCCACCGAATCGCAACGCGCGGCATGGTCGCCACCGTTGAGGCCGGCCACGAACCCGTCGTGCAGCAACGACGCACGCACGCCGGCCGCCTTCAGCCACTGCGTCGCCTGCGACCGGTCGAATGGCTGGGGCGGGCTTTGCGCCGCCGCGAGGAACACGTTGACCGCGGCATCGGCAAAGCGCAGGCGCGAGGCCTCGCCCAGCCGCGCCGCCGTGGCGTTGAGCCCGTCCAGGCTGCGGTCGGCGGCGGGGTCGAAGAGCGCGCACATCACGCCGGCATCGGCCGGGTCCTGCGCGCTGGCGTGCACGGCCTGGAACAGGCCGTCGACCGCCGGGTCGGGTGCGCGCTGGAGCAGGTCGCGGCCATCGGCGACTAGCACGGACGGATCGAAGCCCCAGTCCTGCACGCCGCCGGACTGTGCCGATACCGTGCCGCCCGCCAGGGCCAGCGTCAGCGCCGCCGCGCCCAGTGCGCCATGCCACCTCGATAGCCGCTTCATCGCTGCACCCCCTCGGAAAGAACCGCCCGAATCTACCGTCACCGCCATGAACACCGGCCGATGCGGGACTGGCGTCAGGCGCCGCGTTCGCTGCGCAATTCGCGCACGGCGTGGGCATCGTGCGCCACGGCGCGCGTGGCCATCCAGCTGAAGGCCACGATGCCCGCGACCACCAGCCCGACGCCCGCCAGCGCGCCGCCGCGGGGCCACGCCTCGCCCAGCCACAACGCGCCGATGGCCGTGGCGAACAGGATTTCCGCCGCCTGCATCGCCTCGGCCGTGGCCAGGCCCACGGGGTCGTTGCGGACCATGCCGGTGGCCTGGAAGAACAGCACCGTGGCAATGATGCCCGCGCCCACCGCGACGCCGGCCGCCAGCCACGCCTGTCCCGCCGTGGGCGGGCCGACCGTGGTCCACGCCACCGCGGCGATCGCCCACCACAGCGGCTGGCTGGCGAGCGTCAGGCCGAACACGCGCTGGGTGGCATTGAGTTCCGGCCCGCCATCGACCGCTTGGGTCTCCAGGTGCAACAGCAGGCCCCGGTTGCCGAGCGGGTAGGCGAACGCCGCCACGGCCGCGCATACCAGGCCGATCCAACCGGCGCGGTCGAGCGTGCCGCCGGCGTGGCCGAACTGCATCAGCAGCACGCCGGCGATCACCACCAGCCCGGCGGCCAGGGCCAGCGGCGGGATGCGCGCGCGGTGATCGCCGCGCGTGCGGTAGAGCAGCGGCGACACCAGCATCCCGGCGATCACCGTCAGCTGGAACGTGCCCGCCACCAGCCACGCCGGTCCGCTGGCGGCGGCAAAGCTCAGCCCCAGGTAGAACAGCACGAAACCAATGGCGCTCCACAGCAGCCAGGCGCCCGGATGCCGCCGGATGGCCCGCCACACCGGCGCACTGCCACCCTGCCAGCGCATCAGCGGCCACAGCAGCGGCAGCGTGAACAGGTAGCGCAGCGCCGCGGTCCACAACCAGTGGCCGCCACCGGTCGCCGCGGCGCGGTTGAGCACATAGGTGCTGGTGAAGAACAGCGCGGACGCCAGCGCGATCGCCACGGCCAGCAGCACGGTCTGGCGGTGGCTGCGCGTCATCGGCGGCGGCGCACCGGGATCGATGACAGCGGCACGCGCACTTCGTCGATGCCGCCGCTGCGGATCGGCGCGCCCGGCGGCGGGCCCCAGGCCTGCGCGTAGATCACCTCCCACGTCGCCGACAGCCGGCCGTCGGGGGCCCGTTCGTAGGCGGCCTCGGCACGCGCGAAGCGGCTGCGGCCGGTGAGGTGGCGCCGGCGCTGCACCATCGCATTGGTCGCGCCCAGCGTGCGCAGTTCGCGCATCAGGCCGCCGAGGGTGTCGTGGTGCAGGACGAACTCGTCGCGGTCCAGCACCGGGTCCTTGAAGCCGGCGGCCACCAGCGCATCGCCGAACTGGCCGATGGCCGGGAACAGGCTGACGTGCGGGGCGTCATCGGCGTGGGCGAACGCGCTGCGCAACTCGTGCAGTGTGTCCGGTCCGAACGTCGACACCAGCATCAGCCCGCCGGGCTTGAGCACGCGCCGGAACCCGGCGAACACCGCCGGCAGGTCCTCGACCCACTGCAGGCAGAGGTTGGAGAACAGCACGTCCACGCTGCCCTCGCGCAGCGGCAGCGCGCGCGCGTCGGCGCACACCGGCTGCGGGCGCCGCGCAAACGGGCGCCAGCCGCCGGCGTTGGCGCGCGTGGCCTGCAGCATCGGCAGCGCGAGGTCGAGCGCGACCACCTGCGCCTTCGGCCAGCGTTTCTGCATCGCGGCGGACGCGTGCCCGGGTCCGGCGCCGACGTCGACCACCACCTGCGGCGGCGGCAGCGCGCGCGCGGGGTCGTCGAGGTAGTCCAGCGATTCCATCAACCGCGACGACACCTCGCGCTGCAGCGCGGCGGCGGCATCGTAGTGGTGCGCGGCGCGCGAAAAGGAGCGGCGCACCTGGCGGTGGTCGAAAAGGGCGTCCGTCATGCCCCGACCCCGCCGGCGACCTGCCGCATGAACGCATCCACTTCATCGGCCACGGCATCGGGCGCGCCCAGGAACGGCGCGTGCCCGGCGTCGTCGATCACCACGCTGCGCGCGCCCGGCGCGAGCGCAGCGGCGGCGGGCATCGCGCCGGCGGGCACGAGCCGGTCGCGGCGCCCCGACAGCCAGAGGCTCGGCACCTGCAGCTGCGGCAACTCATCGCGCAGGTCCAGCCGGTCCAGCAGCGCCAGGCCTTCCTGCAGCGCGCGCGGGGACGGCTCGCCGCGCTCGAACGCCTGCGCGCGCAGCTTGCGCAATTCCACCTGCGCGCTGGCCGACCCCAGCGCCTCCAGCGCCAGGAAGCCCTCGAGCGTGCCGCGGAAATCGCGTTGCAAGGCATCACCGAAATCACCGAACAGCGTCGACGACACCCCGTGCGGCCACCCCTCGCCGCGCACGAAGCGCGGCGAGGAGGCCAGCATCACCAGCCCGCGCACGCGCGCCGGGTGGTCGAGCGCGGCGCGCAGCGCGACCTGCCCGCCCAGCGACCAGCCCAGCCAGACGGCGTCGGGCAGGCGATCGGCCAACGCGGCCGCCAGCCGCTCGGGTTTGAGCGGCGTGTCATGGGTGGCCGCGTGCCCGTGCCCGGGCAGATCCACCGCGTGCACGGTGTAGCGGTCGCGCAGGCGCTCGACCAGCGGTGCGAACAGCCCGCCGTGCATCGCCCAGCCGTGGATGAGGATCAGCCCGGGGCCGTGCCCGGTGGTTTCGATGTGCATCGCGGCGACCGCTCAGCGCGCCAGTTCGGCGATGCGGGCTTCCGCCTCGGCGCGGTCGCGGGCCTGGGCGATGGCGGCGACCAGCCCGTCGACCTCGGCCACCGTGTGCAGCGCCGACAGCGTGACGCGCAGCCGCGCGCGACCTTCGGGCACGGTGGGCGGGCGGATCGCGGCGACCCAATAGCCGGCGCGTTCGAGCGTGGCGGCCATCGACACGGCGCGGCTGTCCGTGCCGCAGATCACCGGCTGGATCGGCGTGTCCGAGTCGAGCAGCACCAGCCCGAAGGCGTGCGCGCGTTCGCGGAAACGCGCGGTGAGTTCGACCAGTTTCTCGCGGCGCCAGTGCTCGCTGCGCGCCAGCTTGACCGCGGCCAGCGTCGCGGCCGCCTGCGCCGGCGGCAGCGCGGTGGTGTAGACGTAGGGCCGCGCGGTTTCGGCCAGGTGGTCGACGAGGTCGGCCTCGCCCACGACCACCGCGCCGTATCCGCCCAGCGCCTTGCCGAGCGTCGCCAGTTGCAGCGGCACTTCGTCCAGGCCCAGCCGCGCCGCGGCGACGCTGCCGCGGCCGTCGGGGCCGACCACGCCGATGCCGTGCGCGTCGTCGACGTACAGCATCGCCTTCTGCACACGTGTCACCAGTGCGAGTTCGCGCAGCGGCGCGATGTCGCCGTCCATCGAGAACACGCCATCGGTGGCGACCATCGCCAGGCCCTCGGGCAGCGTGCGCAACTGGCGGATCGCGCCTTCCGCATCGGCATGCGGGTAGCGGCGCAACCGGCACCCGGCCAGGCGCGCAGCGTCGATCAGGCTGGCGTGGTTGAGCCGGTCCTGGACGCAGACATCCTCATCGCCCAGCAGCGCCTGCAGCACCGCCAGGTTGGCGAGGAACCCGCTGCCGAACAGCAGCGCGCGCGGCGCACCCAGCCAGTCGGCGAGTTCACGCTCCAGCGCATCGTGGACGGCATGGTGGCCGCACACCAGGTGCGAGCCGACGCCGCCGGCGCCCTCGCGCGCCGCGGTGTCCTGCAGCGCGCCGACGACGGCGAAGTGCTGCGACAGGCCGAGGTAGTCGTTGCCACAGAAATTGAGCAGCGAGCGTCCGTCGACCGTGCAGCGCGCGCCGTCGCGGTGCTCGACGCTGCGCCGCACGCGGACGCGATGGTCGGCCTCGCGCTGCACGCGCGCGGCCTGCACCCGCTCACGCCAGTGCGCGCGCGCCATCGCTCAGGCCGCGCAGGACCGGCCGGCCGGCATACCGGCGGGCACGGGCTCGAGCACGTCGGCGTGCACCGTGCTGCCCTGCTCGACGACCGGCATTGGCCGCAGCCCGAGGCGCGCGAACAGCGCCAGGTCGCGCTCGGTGTCGGGGTTGCCGGTGGTGAGCAGCTTCTCGCCGTAGAAGATCGAGTTGGCGCCGGCCAGGAAACACAGCGCCTGCAGCTCGTCGGACATCGATTCGCGCCCGGCCGACAGCCGTACCATCGAGCGCGGCATCAGGATGCGGGCCACCGCAATGGTGCGTACGAATTCGAAGGGGTCGAGTTCCGCGGTGCCCGACAGCGGCGTGCCCTCGACCTGCACCAGCCGGTTGATCGGCACCGAGTCCGGGTGCGCCGGCAGCGTGGCCAGGGTCTGCAGCAGGCCGGCGCGCTGGCCGCGCGACTCGCCCATGCCGACGATGCCGCCGCAGCAGGTCTTCATGCCGGTGTCGCGCACGTGCGACAGCGTGTCCAGGCGGTCCTGGTACTCGCGGGTGTGGATCACCTCGCCGTAGAACTCCGGCGCGGTGT
>CBIHLN010000022.1:0-35385 GCA_966210725.1 uncultured Lysobacter sp.
GGGGTCGGGGGCGGGCGCGCTAGGGTAGCGGCCCGCCACCGTGGCCGCTACGGCCCGCGGCATGCCGGACCCGCGTCGGACCCGGCGTGCCGCCCGGCTCGGCGCCGGTGTGACAGGCCTTACCGCGAGGCGCCCGCGGCGGCCGCATCAAGGTCGTCGCTGGGGCTTTCGATCAGCTGCCGCAGGTCGGCCTCCAGGGTGGCGATGCGCCGGTCCAGGCGCGAGGTCTGCGCCTCGTCCAGGTGCACCAGGCCGTCGACCAGGCTCGACAGCTGCTGCAGCCGCGCCTTCTGGTCGCGCAGGGCCTGGTGCTGGCGCAGGCGGTCCAGGTTGCCGGTGTCATCGTCGTCCACCAGCAGCCGGCGGCGCTGCTCGCGCAGCACGCGGTGCAGGCGTTCGGCACCGCGGCGGTCGCTGTCGCTCCAGTCGATGCTGCAGCCGTGCACGGTCTGCTTCCACTCGGCAAAGCTCTTGCGCGGCGCGATCCGGGTGCCGTCATCGGTGGCAACCAGCGCCTTGGCCGGTTCGCCCGCCCAGCGCACGTCCTCGACCTGCTCGCGGCGGAACAGGAACAGCCAGTCCTCCGGCGTGCCCAGATTGATCGCCAGCAGGCCCGCGAGGCCCTCGGCCTGGAGGGCGTCGGTGCGCCAGTCCGCCATGCAATCGGTCATGGCGAGCACCGGGCGGCCCAGGCGGTCCACCCAGGCCAGCAGCGGCTCGATCGCCAGCGCACCGGGGACGCGCCCGTCCTGGCTCCAGCGCCCGTCCAGCCACAGCGCGGCGCCGTCGCTGTCCAGCGTGTCGCGCAGCAGCGGCAGCTCCTCGGCCAGCGCGGCGCGGAAGTCGCGCGCCAGCGACAGCCGCGAGCCCAATGCGTCGCGCACCTGCTGCGCGCGTTCGTAGCGCTGCATGGTCTCGTCCTGCTCGCGCGCGGCCACGCGCATCGACACGAACATGCCGAACAGATCCGCCGCCGCGCGCACGCCCGGCGGCACCGGCCGCGGTTCGCGGTGGTGGCAGGCGATCAGGCCCCACAGGCGCCCGCCGCTGATGATCGAGATCGACATCGAGGCGGCCACGCCCATGTTGCGCAGGTACTCCAGGTGCACCGGCGACACGCTGCGCAGTGCGTGCTGGCTCAGGTCCAGCGGCTCGCCCTTCGCGGTGCGGCCCGGGATCACCGGCACCGGCACGTAGCCGGCGTCCGGGATCACCCGCAGCCGGTTGCGCAGGTACAGCGCGCGCGCCTGCGGCGGAATGTCGGAGGCGGGGTAGCGCAGGCCCAGGTACGGCTCCAGGTCATCGGCGCGGGCCTCGGCGATCACTTCGCCGGCGTCGTCGTGGCGGAAGCGGTAGACCATCACCCGGTCGTAGCCGGTCAGCAGGCGCACCTGCTCGGCCGCCCGCTGGTGGAAATCGCCCGCGTCCTCGGCCGCGGCCACGCGGCCGATCATGGCCTGCGCCACGCCGGTGGGGGCATGGCCGCGCTGGTTGAAGGGCTGCTGCTCGATCTCGATGTGCACCAGCCCGTTGGCCACGTGCACGCCCAGGTCGCACAGCACGCCGAACGGGCCGATATTGCCCACGCCGGCGCGCTGCGGCGGCGCGTCGGGTTCGGCGAAGCTGACGGTGTCGGCGACCACGTCCAGCACGTCCTGGTTGATGTAGTCGGCCAGCGACTCGCCGAGCAGCTGCGCGGCCGGGACTTCCAGCAGCGACTCGACATTGGCCGAGCACTGCCGGACGGTCCAGTCCGGCAGCGACACGCTGATCAGGTAGCCGTGCGGCTGGATCGCACCGGACAGGTGGATCGGTTCGCGCGCGCAGTCCTCGATGCCCGGCGTGGCGGACGGCAGGGGGCGGGGGTCGAGCGCATCGGTTCGGGTGTCGGTCGTCATTCCAGGGCCTCCTTCGCGCTTCGCAGGGCCAACTCGGCATGGCCGAAGGCCTCCGTGGCAGCTGCGCACAGGCGCGGGTGGTCGGTGTCACTCAGGGCGGCGGCGTCCAGTTCACGCAGGAACACAGGCCATGCGTCACCGCCCGCATGGCCTGAAAGGAAGTCGGCGCCGGTGCCGGCGTCGAAACCCAGCACGCGTGCCTCGCGAAGCAGGAAGCGGGCGCCCAGCGACGAGCCGGCGGCGACATAGCTCCAGCCGAGTTGGCCCGGGCGGTCGACGACGGCCGCCGGACCCGCGGTGGCCGGCAGGCGCACGACATCCAGCGCCCGCATGTCGCGCTCGAGCCGGTCGCGCTGCCGCCCCAGGGTGTTGGCCACCCG
The DNA here is from genome assembly GCA_966210725.1 of uncultured Lysobacter sp. GTDB lineage: Bacteria > Pseudomonadota > Gammaproteobacteria > Xanthomonadales > Xanthomonadaceae > Lysobacter_C. The sequence continues at coordinate 2,279 of CBIHLN010000022.1, forward strand.
GGCCAATGCTGATTCGCCGTCGCTGACGAACCGGTGCATGCCGCGCAGGTAGGCGCGGTAGTCGGCGGCCGAGCGCAGGCCGCCCCCCAGCACGCCGTCCACGCGCTGGTGGGCAGCGCCGGTGGCGGCGCGCAGGGCATCGTGCGCAGCAGTAGCGGCGGGCGTGGAAATCGGCGGGGCTCCATTGGCGGCAGCGCAGGGCGCGCATGCCTTTCACGGGGGCATCACTAAAGCATAAAGCCCTGTTCAGTTTTCGGTCATTCCTTCAGGAACTTGAATGATCCGGGCCGCCACAGCCCCCGAATCGGCGTCCAAGGCCGCCCACGTACACTCACGGGCCTGTCCGGCTGAATGAACGACCTATGACCCGTGCCTGGATCGCCGCCCTTTTCGCCTGTTCGAGCCTGCTGATGAGCCCCGCCAGCGCACAGACCGCCCCCGACGCCGGCCGCAAGCTCACCCTCGAGGCGCTGGCCGGCGATGCGCCGCTGTCGGGCCCGAGCCTGGTCAAGCCGAAGGTGTCGCCGGACGGCCGCCGCGTCGGCTTCCTGCGTGGACGCGAGGACGACCGCAACCGGTTGGACCTGTGGGCGTACGACATCGCCGCCGGCGCCAGCGCGCGCCTGGTCGACGCCGACGACGTGCTGCCGGGCGAGGAGGTGCTGTCGGACGAGGAAAAGGCGCGCCGCGAGCGCCAGCGCACCGCCGCGCTCAGCGGCATCGTCGATTACCAGTGGGCGCCGGACGGGCAGTCGGTGCTGTTCCCGCTCGGCGGCGAGCTCTACCTCGTCGACCTGCGCCAGGCCGGTCGCGACGCCGTGCGCAAGCTGACCGACGGCGGCGGCTTCGCCACCGACCCCAAGCTGTCGCCCAAGGGCGGTTTCGTCAGCTTCATCCGCGACCGCAACCTGTGGGTGATCGAGCTGGCCAGCGGCGATGCCGTGCAGTTGACCGGTGACGGCAGCGACACCATCGGCAACGGCGTGGCCGAGTTCGTCGCCGACGAGGAGATGGACCGCCACACCGGCTACTGGTGGGCGCCGGACGACTCGGCCATCGCGTTCGCGCGCATCGATGAATCCCCGGTGCCGGTGCAGAAGCGCTATGAGGTCTACCCGGACCGTACCGAAGTCATCGAGCAGCGGTATCCCTCGGCCGGCGACCCGAACGTGCGCGTGCGGCTGGGCGTGATCGCACCGCGCGCCGGCGCGACGCCGCAATGGGTCGACCTGGGCGACGACCCCGACATCTACCTGGCGCGCGTGGACTGGCGCGACCCGCAGCGCCTCACCTTCCAGCGGCAGTCGCGCGGCCAGCAGCGCCTGGACCTGGTCGAGACCGACCTGGCCAGCGGCACGCAGCGCACGCTGCTGACCGAAACCAGCGACACGTGGGTGCCGTTGCACCACGACCTGCGCTTCCTGTCCGACGGCCGCCTGCTGTGGAGCAGCGAGCGCAGCGGCTTCCAGCACCTGTACGTCATCGATGCCGACGGCGCCGCCACCGCACTGACGTCGGGCGACTGGCCGGTGGACCGCGTGCTGGCGCTGGACGAGGCGGCGGGCCAGGTCTACTTCGCCGCCGGCAAGGACTCGCCGCTGGACACGCAGGTCTACCGCGTGCCGCTGGCGGGCGGCGACGTGACACGGCTGTCGACCGAGGACGGCGTGCATTCGGCCAGCTTCGCAGACAACGCCAGCGTCTATGTCGACAACTGGTCCAACCCGTCCACGCCGCCGCAGCTGACCCTGCACCGCAACGACGGCACCCGCATCGCCACCCTGGTCGACAACGACCTGGCCGACCCGGAACACCCGTACGCCCCGTACCGCGCGGCGCACCGGCCCATCGAGTTCGGCACGCTGAAGGCCGCCGACGGCCGCACCGACCTGCATTACAGCGTGATCAGGCCCACCGGCTTCGACCCCTCCCGGCGCCACCCCGTCGTCGTGTACGTCTATGGCGGCCCGGCCGCGCAGACCGTACGCCGCAGCTGGGCGCCGGACTTCAACCAGTACCTCGCCCAGCACGGCTACGTGGTGTTCTCCGTCGACAACCGCGGTACCCCGCGACGTGGGGCGGCGTTCGGCGGCGCACTGTACGGCAGGCAGGGCACGGTGGAAGTCGAGGACCAGCGAGCCGGCATCGAATGGCTGCGCGCGCAGCCGTGGGTCGATGGCGAGCGCATCGGCGTCTACGGCTGGTCCAACGGCGGCTACATGACGCTGATGCTGCTCGGTCAGGCGCCCGACGCCTATGCGTGCGGCGTGGCCGGTGCGCCGGTGACGGACTGGGCGCTGTACGACACGCACTACACCGAGCGCTACATGAACCTGCCCGACGCCAACGTCGACGGCTACCGCTTCGCGCGCGTGCTCGAACACGTCGACGGCCTCGTCGGCCCGGACGCGCCGGAGCTGCTGCTGATCCACGGCATGGCCGACGACAACGTCCTCTTCAGCAACTCCACCGTGCTGATGAGCGCGCTTCAACAGCGTGGCCAGCCGTTCGAGCTGATGACCTACCCCGGCGCCAAGCACGGCCTGCGCGGTGCCGACCTGCTGCACCGCCTGCGGCTGACCGAGGACTTCTTCGGCCGCTGCCTGCAGCGGTGATGATTGGCGGTTGTAGGAGCGGCTTCAGCCGCGATGTCGCGAGTGCGGGCCGCGTCGCAGGCCCACTGGATGGCGATCGCGCCTGAAGGCGCTCCTACAGTGCTTCTACCCCCTCCCTTGCTTGCAGGGGAGGGTTGCCTTGCTCGCGCTCGTTCGCACTTGAGCGCGGAGCCGGTTCCCGGTCGCGACTCACGTCGCTCCTACAACAGCCCGGGTTGGTCGACATGGACGCGCCTCAACTGCTCCGCTCGATCATCCGCCGGTGGCCGATCAGCCGCGCCCAGCGCGTGCCGATGTCGGTCAGGCACACGTAGGCGGCCTCGCCGGCGAGGCGCATCAGCATCTGCGGGCCCAGGTGCAGGCGCGGTTCGGCGGCGCACACCTCCGCGTCGAAGCCCAGGTTGCGCGCGAACAGCGCACAACGCGCCAGGTGGTAGCGGCTGCTGAGCAGCGTCACCCGTTGGCCGAAGCCCTCGCCGAGCACGATGCGCGCGTTGCGCAGGTTCTGCAGGGTGTCGCGCGACTGCGATTCCAGCGTCATGGGCAGGTCGATCGTGACCCCCCGCGCCAGCAGGCCCGCCTGCGCCAGCTCCGCCTCGCTCGGCTCGCCGGGCGCGCCGCCGCCGAGCAGCACGACGCTTCCGGGCGGCCGGTGCCGCCACAGCGACACCGCGCGGTCCAGCCGCGCCTCGAAATCCATGTCGAGCCGCCCACCCGGCGCATGCTTGCCGAACAGCAGCAGGCATTCCCCGCGGTCGGGCAGGCACGGCGCCTTGCGCGCCACGCGCAGCACGTGGACGAAGTAGCCCACGTAGACCAGGCCCAGGCTCAGCACGCACGCGGCCGCGGTGACGGCCGCGGCATGCAGCACGTCGCGGTCGGCGCTGAGCGCCAGGCGGTGGGCCAGTCGGGTGGACACGGGTGGGCTCGGGCCTGCGGGGCGGTGAAACGAAGGCGGAACGCCTGCCGATTCTATGCCCCGGGCCTCCACGGGGGGCTGGCTATACTCGGCGCTTCGTCCGGTTTTCTTGTTCAGGAACGTCGTGCCCGCCGACTCCGCGCCTCCCGCATCGCCGACGCCCGCCCCCGCGCCGATGCCGCCGCTGGCGGTGCGCGCCTACAGCGCCACCACCGCACTCGGCCACGGCCGGCAGGCCCTGGCCGATGCGCTGCACGCCCGTCGCGGTGGCCTGCGCCGCAACGACTTCGGCCCCCTGCCCGACGGCGAAGCGCCATTGGACTGCTGGATCGGCCGCGTCGACGGCGTCGAGGACGCGCCGCTGCCCGCGCATCTGGCGCAGTGGGAATGCCGCAACAACCGCCTGGCGTGGATGGCGTTGCAGTCCGATGGCGTGCTCGACGCCATCCAGGACCAGGTCGCCCGCCATGGCGCCGACCGGGTCGCGGTGGTGGTCGGCACCTCGACATCGAGCATCGGCGCCAGCGAGGAGGCCTACCGCCGCCTCGAGGGCGCGGGCAGCGAGGCGCGCTTTCCCGACGACCTCGCCCGCCCCATCGTCCACACCCCGCATTCGCTCGGCGACTTCGTGCAGCAGGCCACCGGGCTGCGCGGCCCGTGCGTGACCGTGGCCACCGCGTGCTCTTCCAGCGCCAAGGTGTTCGCGCAGGCCGCGCGCCTGATCAACGCCGGGCTGGCGGATGCCGCGCTGGTCGGCGGTGTCGACACCCTGTGCGGCAGCGTCATCTACGGCTTCAACTCGCTGCAGCTGGTGGCGGTGGACCCGTGCCGGCCGTTCGACACCGCGCGCACCGGGCTGTCGCTGGGCGAGGCCGGCGGCTTCGCCGTCGTCGAACGCGCGACGGCAGGCGACACCGGCCTGCAGCTGCGCGGGTATGGGGAATCCAGCGACGCCCACCACATGTCCGCGCCGCATCCGGAAGGCGCGGGCGCGCAGCTGGCCATGCGCCAGGCGATCGCGCGCGCCGGCATTGATGCCGGCGACGTCGGCTACCTCAACCTGCACGGCACCGCGACGCCGGCCAACGACTCGATCGAAGCCGCCGCCGTCGCCGCGCTGTTCCCCGACACCCTGCACGCCAGCTCCACCAAGGGCTGGACCGGCCACACGCTGGGCGCGGCCGGCATCGTCGAATCGGTGATCGCGCTGCTGGCGCTCGACACCGGCCTGCTGCCCGGCATCCTGCACAGCGACACGCCCGACCCCGCCTGCGGCCCGCAGATCCGCTTCGACAACGCGCAACGCGAGATCCGCTACGCCATGAACAACTCCTTCGGCTTCGGCGGCAACAACTGCTCGCTGGTGTTCGGCCGCGCATGACAACGCTCACCGCCCGCATCGAAGGCATCGCCTTCTGGACCCGCGGCCTGCCGACGTGGGACAGCGCGGTGACGTACGCGCGCACCGCCGCCGTGCCGCTCGAGGCCCCCACCCGGCCCTCGCCGCAGTTGCTGGCCCCCAACGAGCGCCGCCGCGCGCCGGAGACCGTCGCCGTCGCGCTGGAGGTGGCGCTGGCCGCGTGCCAGGCGGCGGGCCGCGACCCGGCTACGCTGCCCTCGGTGTTCGCCTCCACGCACGGTGAACTGGGCATCACCGACTACATGTGCGAGACGCTCGCGTCCGCGCCGCGCACCATCTCGCCGATCCGCTTCCACAACTCCGTGCACAACGCCGCGGCCGGCTACTGGACCATCGGCGCCGGCGCGATGGCCGCGGCCACCGCGATCAGCGCGTTGCATGCCAGCTTCGCGCAGGGCCTGCTGGAGGCACTGGCGCAGCTGGCCGACGGCGCGCCCGCGGTGCTGCTGGTCGGCTACGACGGCGCCTCGGCCGGCCCGCTGGCGGGCGTGACCCGCAGCGAGGGGCTGCTCGGGGGCGCCCTGGTGCTGGCGCGCGATGCGTCCCTCGGCCGCGATCCCATGACGCTGGCCGCCACCCTGGCCGATGGCGCGCCACCGGACCACGACGGCCCGCTGGCCCGCTTCGCCGCCGGCAACGCGATGGCGACGATGCTGCCGCTGTTCGACGCGCTCGCCGCCGGTCGCGGCCACGCCACGCTCGAGGCCGGGCCGGGGCGCGTGCTCGACCTGTCGCTGGCGCACGCGCCGGCTCCTCCCAAGATTGCCAACGAGCCCCTGCATGCCTGATCGCAGTTCCATTGCCGTCGTCATCCCCGCCCTGAACGAGGCGCTGCGCCTGCGCGGGGTGGTGGAGGGCGCGCTGGCCGAATGCCCGACCGTCATCGTCATCGACGACGGCTCCGACGACGGCACCGCCGACACCATCGCCGACCTGCCGGTGACGCTGATCCGACACGAACGCCGCATGGGCAAGGGCGCCAGCCTGCGCACCGGCTTTGCCGAGGCGCTGCGGCGCGGGGTGTCCGGCGTGGTGACGATGGACGGCGACGGCCAGCACGCGGCCCGCGACATCCCGCGCCTGCTGGAGGCCGCGCGCTACCACCCGCGCCACATCGTCATCGGCGCGCGCCTGCGCAAGCGCGAGCAGCAACCGACCTACCGCCGCCTGGCCAACGAGTTCGGCGACTGGGGCATCGCCTGGGGCACCGGCTACCGCATCGCCGACACCCAGAGCGGCCAGCGCTACTACCCGGCCGATGTGCTGGCGCTGGGCGACGTGCCCGGCGAGGACTTCGTCTACGAGGCGCAGATCCTGATCTCCGCCGCGCGCACCCTGGGCACGCGCTGCGTGTCGGTGCCGATCGAGTCGCGCTACGCCTGCGTGCATGCCAGCGACGACCCCGAGCAGCAGTTCCGCGCCAGCCACTTCAAACCGCTGCGCGACTTCTCGCGCATCACCTCGCACATCGTCGGGCAGGTGCTGGCGCACGGCGGGATGCTGGAGGTGTACCGCCGCATCCGTGCCAACCCGCCGCTGATCCACGACCCCGACGGCGAGTTCGCCAGCTACCCGCCCGCACACCCGGCCAAGACCCGATGAACCCGACCGCCGCCCCGCACGACACCGACGTGGTCATCCTGGGCGGTGGGCTGGCCGGCCTGACGCTGGCGATCCAGCTCAAGCGGCAGGAGCCGGGCATCAAGGTCACGGTGCTGGAGCGCCGCGCCCACCCCGTGCGCGAGGCCGCGTTCAAGGTCGGCGAATCCACCGTGGAAATCGGCGCGCACTACTTCGCCGACGTGCTCGGCCTGCGCGAGCACCTGGAGACCGAGCAGATCCGCAAGTTCGGGTTCCGCTTCTTCTTCAGCGAAGGCCGCGAGGATTTCGACCGCACCCTGGAACTGGGGGTCAGCGAGATCCTGCCGACCCCGTCGTGGCAGATCGACCGCGGCCGTTTCGAGAACTTCCTCGGTGACCATGCGCGCAGCCTTGGCGTGGACTTCATCGACGGCGCTACCGTTCGCGGCTTCGACCTCGACGAGGCCGACGGCCCGCACACGGTACGTTTCGACCACGGCGGCGACGCGCGCCAGCTCACCGCGCGCTGGCTGGTCGATGCCGCCGGCCGCGCGGGCCTGGTCAAGCGCAAGCGCGACCTGGCCCAGCCCAACCACCACGACGCCAACGCCGTGTGGTGGCGCGTGGACGGCTTCATCAAGCCCGACGACTGGTCCGACGACCCGGCCTGGCGCGCGCGCTGCACGCCGCCGGAGCGCTGGCGCTCGACCAACCACCTGTGCGGGCCGGGCTACTGGTTCTGGCTGATCCCGCTGGCTTCGGGGGCGCACTCGCTGGGCATCGTCTGCGACGCGGCGATGCACCCGCTGGACACCATGAACACGCATGACAAGGCCATGGCCTGGTTGCGCGTGCACCAGCCGCGCGCGGCGCGCGCACTGGACGAGGCGCAACCGGCGCTGCAGGACTTCCTCTTCCTGCGCCACTTCTCGTACGGCTGCACGCAGGTGTTCTCGGGCGACCGCTGGGCGCTGACCGGCGAGGCCGGCCTGTTCCTGGACCCGTTCTATTCGCCCGGCAGCGACTTCATCGCCATCGGCAACACCTACATCTGCGACCTCATCGCCAAGGACCGCGCCGGGCTGTCGTTCGCGCCGTTCGCGCAGATCTACCAGCAGCTGTACTTCGCGTTCTACGAGAACACGCTCACCCTCTACCAGGACCAGTACCCGCTGTTCGGCGACGCGCAGGTCATGCCGGTCAAGGTGATCTGGGACTACACGTTCTACTGGGCGCTGCTGGCCCAGCTCTACTTCGCCGGCCGCCAGTGCGACATCGCCGCGCTGGGCCGCACCCGCGCCGCCTTCCAGCGCGGTGGGGAGCTCAACGTCCACGTCCAGGCGCTGCTGCGCGAGTGGGGGCGGCGCAACGCCGAGGCCGGCCGGCCCGTGGACATCGCCACCGACACCATGCTCGACCAGAGCCGCATCCCGTGGTTCGCCGAGATGAACCGTGCGCTCAACGACCCGCTGGACGACGCGGCATTCGTCGAGCGCATCCACGCCAACCTCGCCCGGATGGAGGCGCTGGCGGCGGAGGTGCTGGCGCGGGCACGTGCCGCGCATTCGGGGATCGACGGCGACGCACTCGAAGCCGCGCTGGCCGGGACCGGCCCGGACGCCGGGGAGTCGCTGGCGCCGCGCTGGTACCAGGCGGCGTAGCGCCGCACCTTCAGTCGGCGGAGCAGGTCCCGCTGTAGGAGCGGCTTCAGCCGCGAACACCGCGCCGTGAAACCCGCGTTCCATCCCGGTCGCGGCTGAAGCCGCTCCTACAGGAGCAGGGCCGCAGAGCGCCGCCGCGTCTGATCACTCGCGTCGCCCTGCCTGCCCAACACTGCGCTGCGACTGGCGTTGCCCGGCGTGGGCCCGCTCCGGCACGCTGCATCCGTCCGGCCGTGACGCGCTAGGCTGGCCGCGGGCGCGTGCCCGGCAACCCCACAGGTGACCCATGGAGCTCGGTGCGTTCTCCGTCAGCCTTGCGGTGAAGGACCTGCAGGCATCCCGCGCGTTCTACGAGACGCTCGGGTTTTCCTCGATGGGCGGCGACGCCTCGCAGGGTTGGCTGATCCTGAAGAACGGCTCGACCGTCATCGGCCTGTTCCAGGGCATGTTCGAGAAGAACATCCTCACCTTCAATCCGGGCTGGGACCAGGCCGCGCAGCCGCTGCCGTCGTTCACCGACGTGCGTGAGATCCAGGCATCGCTCGACGCGCAGGGGGTAGATATCGCCACGCGCGCGGATCCGGACACAAGCGGTCCGGCGCACATCCTCCTCGAGGACCCTGACGGCAACGTCGTGATGTTCGACCAGCACGTGTAGCCCCGACACGGGCAGCGGCATTCCTGCAGGAGCGACGTGAGTCGCGGCCAGGCAGTGGAGCCGTCATGTCCTGTCGTGACTCACATCGATCCTACGAGCCGGAGGCGCGCGCTTCACGGCTGAAGCCGCTCCTGCTTACGCGGGCGACGCATGCGCGCGAGGCACGTCACGCGTTGCGCGGGTACCGCGCGCGCATTGCCGCGACCGACTCGTCCACCAGCTGGCGCAGCACGTCCATGTCGACGTCCGACAGGCGCTTGAGGTACAGGCACGACTTGCCGGTGCTGAATTTTCCCAGCCGCGCCAGCAGCGGCTCGTAGGCGTCGAAGCCCGGCATGACGTACAGCGTCAGCGCCTGCTTGCGCGGGGAGAAGCCGACGATGGGCCAGTCGCCCTCGCGGCCGCTTTCGTAGCGGTAGGTGTAGGTGTCGAAGCCGATGATCGACGGCCCCCACAGTACCGGGTCGCACCCCGTGACCTCGCGCATCAGCGCGACCAGCGTCTCGCAATCGGCGTGCCGGGCGGGATCCTGTGCGGCCAGGAACGCCTCGACCGATCCGCCGCCCGGCCTGGTTTTCGCCTCGCCCGCCATGCGGCGCTCCTTCAGCCGCCGGGCGTTGGCGCGGGTGCGTTCATCGGCGGCGGGTTCGCCACGAAGATGGCGACGCCGCGCGCGTACTTCTGCGTCGGCGAGATGCTGACGCCGATGCCACCGCTGCTGAAGCTGCTGCCGCCGTAGCGGCCGCCCCCGGCGCCGACGCTGACGCCGCTGCCGCCCCAGCTGTCGGACGTGCCCTGGAACAGCACGCCGTTGGCGCCGAGCTTGGCCGCTTCGATGCGCAGCTTCTCGATCACCTGGTCGCTCTTGTTCTGCTCGCCGTAGGTGAACGCGCCGCTGCGCGTCTCCAGCAGCGCAATCTCCTCGTACCCGGCCGGCGGCGGGTCGAAGTAGACGCGCACCTGCGCGGGGTCGATCGGCGCGCGCGCCTGCCCGGTCATGATGTGCGAGGTGGCGCAGGCGGCCAGGGTCAGAGCCAGCAGCGCGGCGGTGAGAATGCGGAGCATGGGCGCCTCCGGGGCGTGGATCGTGCCGCGATGCTACGCCGGGGCTGTCGGCACGGGGTGACTGTGCCCCGACCGAGGTCGCACGCGTCTGAAGAGTTCAGCCAGGGCGTCAGCCCATGCCGCCATTGATGCCGATCACCTGCCCGTTGATGTAGCCGGCCGCGTCCGAGCACAGGAACGCCACCAGCGCCGCCACCTCGTCCGGCGTGCCGGCGCGGCCGGCGGGCACGGTCTGCTTGATCAGTTCGGCCGGAAACGCGTCGCCGGCCATGCGGCCCTCGATCACGCCCGGCGCGACCACATTGACGCTGATCCCGCGCGAGGCCATTTCCCGTGCCAGCGACTTGCTGGCGCCGTGCAGCGCGGCCTTGGCCGCGGCGTAGTTGGCCTGGCCGCGGTTGCCCAGCACCGCCGCCACCGAGGAGATGCTGACCACGCGGCCCCAGCGCGTGCGCGCCATCGGCAGCAGCAGCGGCTGGGTGACGTGGAAGAAGCCGTGCAGCGAGATGTCGATGACACGCTTCCATTGCGCGTCGCCCATGCCCGCCAGCGGCGCGTCGTCGTGGATGCCGGCGTTGTTGACCACGACCTGGATCGGGCCGTCGGCCAGCAGCGCCTCCATCGCCGCGCGCGTGGCGTCGCCGTCGGTGACGTCGAACGCCACCGCCTGCGCGCTGCCGCCGGCATGGTGGATGGCATCGACCACCGCCTGTGCACGCGCGAGGTTGGCATGGGCATGGACGATGACGTGGCAGCCGTCTTCGCCCAGGCGCTGGCAGATCGCACTGCCGATGTCGCCGCTGCCGCCGGTGACGAGGGCGCGGCGGAGGGTGGGGGCAGGAGCTGGGGTCATCGGCGCATTCCGGTGTCGGCAGGCGGGCATTGTGGTGCATGCCGGGCGAGGCGAGTCGCGATGCACGCGGCGCAGCATTCTGTAGGAGCGGCTTCAGCCGCGATGGTGTGCCGGACTGCGTCGCCGCTTCGACGGCCCGATGGAATCCGGCTGCCGGTCGCGACCTACGTCGCTCCTACAGGGGTGAGTGGCGCGGGCTTTGCGGCTGAAGCCGCTCCTACAGGGAGATGCCCGGCTACGGCGCCGGGCGCAGCATCACCGCCGCGCGGCCTTCGGCCAGCAGCGTGCCGGCGTGGGTGATACGGAAGCCGTACTGCTGGCTGCCCTCGCCTTCCACCAGCACCTGCGCCTCGCATTCCAGGTCGCCGGAAAGCGTGTCGACGCGCTCGACGTGCAATTCGACGCCGCGCAGGGCGACCAGCATGCCGGGCTGCGCGGTCCCGCCGGATGCGGCCGCGCGCAGGCCGCCGTGCACGGCCATGGCCTGCGCGCCGTACTCGCACAGGTGCAGCGCGCGCAGGCGGTCACCGCTGCGCAGCGGATGCGCGACGTCGCGGTGCGTGCCCGAGCGGAGTCGGATCGAACCCGCGTCCCACGCCTCGACGGCATCCCACAGGCACATGGCGCCCTGGTGCGGGACCAGCTGCAGGATGCGGGTGCGGTCGATGGGGTCGGTCACGGGGGAGGTTCCGGTCATGGGGCGGCCGTCGGTCCGGGTGCGTACGCCGCCACCGGCCGGCGCGTGACCAGCAGCGACAGCACGAAGTTGCAGACCACCGCCAGCGCGACGGTGCCGCCGATCGCGCGCAGCACCGGGATCGACGAAGCCGCCAGCAGCGCGAACACGGCGAAGGTGATGACGCTGCAGACCATCACCGCGTGCAGCGTGCGCAGCTGCTCGTCGCGGTCATCGCCGGCGTGGTCGAAGAACAGGGCGTAATCCAGGCCCAGGCCTGCGCCCAGGATCAAGGCCACCAGATGGAACAGGTTGAGCTCCACGCCGAGTGCGCGCAGCACCGCCAGCACCATCAGCGTGGTCAGCGCCATCGGCGCCAGCACGCGCAAGGTGCGGCGCACGGAGCGCAGCGAGGCGAGCACGGTCAGCCCCAGCAGCACGGCGGCCAGTCCCAGCGCGCCCAGCACGCGGCCCCGGTACTCGGCCACCAGCGATTCGCTGGCCTGCTTGAGGTCGAGCAGCTGGCCGCCGTGCGCCTGCGCGACGCGCGCCACGGCGCCGGCATCGTGCAGCCCGGTCAGCGATACCAGCGCAGTCGTGCCGCCGTTGCGTTGCAGCAGCAGGCCGTCCACGCCGGTGGCCAGCGGGGTGTCGGCGAGGTCCCCGACCCCGAGGGGCGGCGCTTCACGGGCGCGGGCGACATCGGCCACGAACGGATCGAAGGCGTCGGCGACGAACGGGCTGTCGGCCAGCGCCGCGGCCAGCGACAACTTGAGTTCGGCGTCGCCCGGCAGGCGCTGCTGGCGCGCGCGCTGCGTGGCGGCACTGGGGAGGTAGCGCGAGGCGAGGTCGAACCCGTCCAGCGCGCCGGCGACCCGCAGCTGGTCGAGCTGCGGATCGATCGCCTCGCCGGCACGCAGCGCGGCCTCGGGATTGGCGGTCTCGATCGCGATCACGTAGCGCACGTCCGGCGCACCGAGTTCGCGGCGCAGCTGCGTATCCAGCGCCATCGCCGGCGCCGGCACCGGCGTCAGGCGCGACAGGTCGTTTTCCCAGAACCGGCCCGGTGCCAGCGCGGCGACCGCGACGGCGACCGCCGCCAGTGCCAGCGCGGCCGTGGCGGGCAGCCGCGGCAGCCGGTCGATCGCGCGCCACGCCGTCGCCAGGCCGGGGGTCGCGATCGGGTTCCACTGCCCCGGCACGATCAGCGCCGGCAGCGCGAAGCGGGTCGCCAGTCCCGCCGTGCCCAGGCCGACGATGGTGAAGACCGCCAGCTGCTCCAGCCCCTCCACGCCCGACACCAGGAACGTCAGGTACGCGATGCAGGTCGCCACCACGCCGGTCGCCAGCGTGCGCCACAACCCGCGCACGCTGTCGCGCGGCGATACGTCGGGGCGGATGTGGCTGAAGAGGTGGATGGGGTAGTCCTGCGCCACGCCGATCAGGGTGAAGCCGAACGCCAGCGTGATGCCATGCACGCCGTCGAACGCCAGCGCCACCGCGGCCAGCCCCGCCAGGCCGCCGGTCGCCAGCGGCAACGCGCCCAGCAGGGGGGCGCGCCAGCTGCGGTAGGCCAGCATCAGCAGCAGCGCGAACACGATCGAGTCGACGGTGCCGATCAGGCTGGCCTCGCGTTGCGTGCGCGCGCCGATCTCCACCGAGAACGCGCCGGGGCCGGTCATCGCCAGCGTCGCCGGGCCGGCGCCTCTGGCGGCATCGAACGCGGCGTGTACCGCGGCGACCGCCGCCGCCTGGCCGGTCGGGTCGAAGCCGGCGGCTCGGGTTTCCAGGGCCAGCAGCGCGCGCTGCCCGGCGCGGTCGAACCACACCCCGTGCAGCCGTTGCGGTGCGCCCGCCGGTTGCAACGCTTCGGCGACGGCCAGCGTTTCCAGGGTCGGGTCGCTGGGCAGCAGCGGTTCGATCAGCGCGGCGGCGGGCGAGCCCAGGTCCTGCACGCGCTGGTCGAACGCTTCGCGAAGCGTGGCGACATCGAAGCGCTGGGTGTCGAGCGTCGTCGACAGCAGGTAGCGGTAGGGGCGCAGGGTGTCGGGGATGCCGTCCAGGCCGGCGTCATCGCCATTGGCCACCAGCGCGAAGGCCTCGTCGGCCGACAGGCTGGCGCGCATCGCGCGCGAGATGGCCGCCAGCGTGTCCGGTGCGTCGCCTTCCAGCGCGACCAGCAGCAACCGCGAGCCGGGCCCTTCGCCCAGCTCGTCGATCAGAAGGGTCTGCGCCGGCGTCTGCGGCGCCGGCATGAACTTGCGCAGGTCGCCGCTCAGTTGGAGCGTCCGCGAGACCGCCCAGCCGGCCAGCAGCAGCGCCGCCAGCCACAGCAGCGCCAGTGCGAGCCGGGTGCGCGGCGTCATGGCGTGTCGGCGTCGGTGCCGCTGCACAGTGCGGCCAGCGCCGCGGCATCGGCCACCGTTGCGGCCGCGCGCGCGGCGCCGGCCAGCAGCGTGCGCTGCACGTCACCCTGCACCGGGCGGGTCTCGATGCAGCGCAGTTCGGCGCCGCGGCCGTGCAGCGTGATACCCCGCAACCGGGCGGCCACCGCGGCGTCGCGCGGGGTCAGCGCCATCGTCCACGCGCGGCGGCTGCCGCGGGTGTCGATGGTGTAGTGCCGTTCCAGCCGCACGCGGTCGCCCGACAGCAGCGCGCCGAAGCTGGCCTGCAGCGCCGCCAGCTCCGGGGCGCGCGACAGCGAGAACGTCCGCGCGCGGCGGCCATCGCGTTCGATCCGCACATCACCGGCGCGCAGGGTGGTGGTCTCGGCATAGGGCGCGCGCACCTCTCGCACCAGCGTGTCGCGGTCGGGCCTGCGGTACTCGCCGGTCAGGCGCAGGGGTGCCTTCAGCAGCGCCGAGCCGCGCAGTTCGACGAAGCCGGTGCGCATGGGGGCAGGCCGTGCCAGCCGCGCCAGGATCCACTCCGCATCGGCGCGCGAGGCCGGCGTGGCGGCCGCGGCGCCTGGCTCAGCGGCGAACGCCGATACCGCCAGCGCCGGCGCCAGCAGCAGCGCCAACGTCAGCGCCCGCAGGCCGGGCCGGGACCAGGGCCGGCGACGGCTCGATGCGTGCGGGCGGTGCGGGGTCGTGCATGCCAACGGATGGCGCATGGGGGTCATCGCTCTGCCAGAAGTCGTAGAAGTTGAACCAGTTGTACGGCGCGCGGCGGGCATGGGCCTCCAGCCGCTGCGCGTAGCGCGCGACCAGGCCGGCCAACTGGGCCGCCCGGTTATGCCGGGTGATGTTCAAGCCTTCGCTGAACACCTCGAAATCCAGGTCGTAGCGGTTGCCGCCCCGATACAGGCCGAACGCCAGCACCACCGGCACCTTGAGCGCACCGGCGATCAGCCACGGCGCCACCGGGAACGGCGCGGCCTGCCCGAGCAGCGGCGCCGGCAGCGACGGCTCCCCCGGGCGCGCACGGTCCACCAGCAGCGCGACCAGCGCGCCGGCATCGGTGGCGGCCTTGATCGCCAGCACGATCGACGGCCCGTCCTGCCCGGCGTCGATCACCGTGCGCGCCAGTTCGGGGTTGAGCGCGTCCAGCAATTGCGTCATCGCCGGGTTGTGGCCCTTGTCCAGCACGACGCGCACCTGAACGTCCGGGCGCGTGGCGGCCAGCACCCGCAACGCGTCGAAGCTGCCCAGGTGCGAGCCGAACACCAGCACGCCCTGGCCGCGGTCGAGCTGCGCATGCAGGCCCTCGAGGCCCGAGGTGCGGATGTCGAAGCGCTGCATCTGCCCGCTGAGCATGAACACGCGGTCGAGGATGGTGCAGGCGAAGGTGTGGATGTGGCGCGCCACGTCGCCCAGCCGCGCGGGCCGGCCCAGCGCGCGCGACAGGTAGGCGCGGGAGGCGGCGCGCTCGGGCGCGCGGCGCAGCAGGAAGTAGGCGGTGATCGGGAAAAGGCAGGCGCGGCCCGCGGCGCGGCCGCCGTGGCGGGCGATGGCGCGGATCAGGCGCAGCGCGGCCCGGGTGCCGCCTTCGCGCTGGCGGGTCCAGTCGCGTGGCGCGGCGCTCACGCGGCCACCTCGCCGCTCGCCAGCAGCGTGCCGTCGCGGCGCACGCGGAACCGCCAGCGGCCGGGCGCGGGCACGTCGAGTTCGACGTCGGCCGTCTCGCCCGGCAGCAGCGGCTGCATGAACTTCACCTGGGGAAACCGCAGTGCGCCCAGCGGGCCGTGACCGGCCTCGATGGCGTCCACCACGCGATCCAGCACCACCACGCCGGGCACCACCGGGTGGCCGGGAAAATGGCCCGGCAGGCAGGGGTGGTCGGGATCGATGGTGAAGCGCATGGGGCGGGTCGGTGGCAGCGGCCGGACAGGATAAGCGACGCGGGTGGATGGAGGCCGATGCGCCGCGTCCCGCCGCTGCCATCCAGCGGACGGCGGGCGCGACGTGAGCCGCGAACCGGCCCCGTCGAATGCGGGTGAAACCTGCACGCCGGTGCGATCGCGACCCGCGTCGCTCGTGCAAGGCCGGATCGCGGCTGAGGCCACGCCCACAATCGATCGCGCGGCCTACCGGAACAACTCGCGCCAGAACCCCGGGCCCAGCGCCCCCATCTGCCGGATGAAATCGACGAAGTTGCGGTACGGACGATCCCGGAACAGGCGGTGCCGGACCACGTACTCGCCCAGGAAGAAGCCGCCCAGCACGCCGTAATTCAGGATGTTGGCGAACAGGGAGCCCGCCTCCTGCGACACCGGCCAGGGCGAGGCCAGCCCCAGCCGGGCACACACGCCATCGGGCACCACGACGAAGGCCAGCACGCCGTTGGCGAGCGTCAGCAGCGCCAGCAGCCAGGCCCACGCAGCGGTCAGCCGCCGGGTGTAGCGCAGCAGGTCGGGGGCGAGCTGCCCCGGCTCGCGACGCTCCAACGCCGCCACGATCCGGGTGATCAGTGCGCCGCGCGGGGAGGCTAGGCTTCGCGCGAACAGCCACGCCAGAAACCCGGTGAACAGCATCGGCGGCGCCAGCAGCAGCAACGCGGGCCACGGCGTGCCGATCAACAGCCACAGGCCGGCCGCACTGGCGGCCAGCAGCGCCCAGGCCCAGGCCGCGGGCTTGAGCAGCGCGTCGGCCAGCACCAGGGCGACCAGGTCGACCAGGGCCAGGCCCGCGGCCATGTCGCCGCCGCCCACGCTGGCCCAGTGCGCCAGCAGCGGGTAGGCCACCAGCATGGCGAGGCGGAGCACGGTGCTGGTCATCGACGCGGGGCCGTCGCCGGTCGCGGGTGCGGCGCGGGCGGTGCCGGCGCCGTCGCGGGGCGCGTTCAGGCGGTCTTGTGCTGCTCGACGTGCGCCGACAGCGCGCGCAGCGAGCCGAAGATGCGGCGGTTCTCGTCGCTGTCGGAGCGCAGCTGGAAGCCGTAGCGCTTGGACACCGCCAGCGCCAGTTCCAGCGCGTCGATCGAGTCCAGCCCCAGGCCGTCGCCGAACAGCGGTGCCTCCGGGTCGATACCGGCGGGCTCCACGCCCTCCAAGTTCAGGCTCTCGACCAGCAGTTCGGCCAGTTCGCGTTCGGCGGGGGTCTGTTCAGACATCGGGCGGTCCGGTGACGATTTCGGGGCGCCACGATCCGGCATCGCGCCCGCGCGCGCAAGCGCGGCGATCAGACGGTGGGGCACGGCGGCGCGGGCGCGCGGCTATCATGCGCGGATGAATCGCTTTCGCGTGCCGGCCGCCCGTGCCGGCGTCGGTGCCGACCGGCCCGGCCGCAACCGCCCCGGGCCTGCGTCGTCTGCCGGCGTTGTAGCTGGCTGTCCTTCTCTGCCCCGCCCCGCCGTGGACGGCCGGGCATGAGCGCGCTGCCCGCCCACGCCCCGGCGCTGCCCCGCCTGGCGGTCGACTACACCGGCGCCACGCTTCCGGCATTGCTGGACGACGACGCGGTGCTGGCGGTGTTCGGTTTCGGCACGGCGGCCCCGACGCATGACGACCCGCGCTACCTGCGCGTGGCGCTGGAGCCCTCGGGAACCGCGCCGCTGGAGGTCTGGCGCGGCCATGCCCCGGTGCGCTGCGGCCGCGACGGCGCGGTGGCCTGGTCGGACGATGGCGCCCTCCTGTTCGCGGCGCTGGAGCTGGACGAGGACGCGCTGGACGACGACGCGCGCGACGACGACATCGAACGCGCCGCGCAGGCCGCGTATGCACGGCTGTCGGCGTTCGTGGCCGGGCGCGGTTACCCGCACCTGCTGCGCATGTGGAACTACCTCGACGGCATCACCGCCGGCGAGGGCGACGCCGAGCGCTACCGCCGCTTCTGCGTCGGGCGTGCCGCCGGCCTGGGGCCGTTCGACCCCGGCGCGCTGCCGGCGGCCACGGCGATCGGTCGCGTCGACGGCGTGCGCCGCCTGCAGGTCTACCTGCTGGCCGCCCGCGTGCCGGGCACGCCGCTGGAGAACCCACGCCAGGTCAGCGCCTACCGCTACCCGCGCCAGTACGGTCCGCAGCCGCCCAGCTTCGCCCGCGCGATGCTGCCGCCGGCCGGCAGCGTGATGCCGTTGCTCCTGTCGGGCACCGCCGCGGTCGTCGGCCACGAATCGCGCCACGCCGACTGCGTGGCCGCGCAGCTGGACGAGACGCTGGCCAACTTCGACAGCCTGGTGGCCGCCGCGCGTGCCCGCGCCCCGCACCTGCCCGCGCGGTTCGGGGCCGGAACGCGGTTGAAGGTGTACGTGCGCGACGCCTCGGAACTGGGGCACGTGCGCGACCTGCTGGCGGCCCGCCTCGATCCGGCCGTGGACTGCGTGGTGCTGCACGCGGCGATCTGCCGGCGCGAACTGCGCATCGAGATCGACGGCGTCCACGGCTGACCGCCGCTGCCTGTGCCGGTCCAAGGGGCGACGCGGCATTTGGCGCCACCCTGCCCACGCACTAGTCTTGCGCCATCGAAGGCCGCACCGGCCGGGCGTGGAGAAGACACGATGGGGCTGATCAGCCTGCTGTGGGGCATCGTTGCGATGGTGTGGATGGTGGTCGCGCTGATCCCGTTCCTCGGGTGGGGCAACTGGTTCCTGATTCCCTTTGCTGCGATCGGCGCGGTGATCGCGGCCATCGGCATCGCCATCACCCGTTCGGAGAACCGCGGTCGCGCCAAGGCCGGCCTGGTGCTCAACGGCATCGTGATCATCGTCGGCGTGGTGCGGCTGATGATCGGGGGCGGCGTGGTCTGACCGGCGCTGCATGCCCGCACCGCACACCGGTGCATGTCGGAAAAGCCGGGCATTGCCCGGCTTTTTTTGTGAGGCACGTTGCACACGCGAAACACCGGGCATGCCGTTCGTCGCATGAACGCAGAAACCCCGTGTCCGTGCGTTGAAGCCGCGCGCGCGGCGGGAGCAGACTGGCCTCCGGCGCGGAAGGGGATCCTGTCCGCGTATCCCGCGTCGACCCACAGCTGTCATCGCCCCTCCGGAGCGCCCCCGCGCGTCCGGTGGTTGAGGTCTCCCTGTCCAAGGAACACGTCACGATGAACACCCGCACCCTGCGGCTGGCCCTGCTGTCGGCCGGCCTTTCGCTTACCGCCGCGGCCACCGCCGCCGAACCTCCCACCACCGACGACACCGCGACCGGCTACTTCGCCGGCGTGAAGGTCGCCGTCGACCCCGCCACCGGACGCCTGCGCGCGCCCACGGCCGCCGAAATCCGACAGCTGCGCGATGCCGCAGGCGCGGCACCGGCCAGCGTCACGACCACGCGTGGCCGGCGCGCGCCGCGCAACGAGACCGAAGCCCGCCAGACCCTGCGCCGCCACGCCACTGGCGCGGGCGTGATGGCCGAGGTGCCGGAAGACCGCATGAGCGCACTGGTCGCCACGCAGGCCGCCGACGGCCGCGTGGTGCTGCAGCACCGCCCCCTGGACGAGGCCGGTGCCCCGGTCCCGGCGCAGCCGGAGGTGGCCCGTGAATAAGCCCCTCGCACTCGCCCTGTCCCTGGCGCTCGCCCCGGCCCTGCTCATCGGCAACGCCCAGGCCGCGACCATCGTCCCGGTCAACATGGACCCGGCCGGCCAGGGCCTCAACGACCCGACCCCCGCCGCGCCCGTCGGCGGCAACCCGGGCACCACCGTCGGCGAGCAGCGCCGCATCGCCTACCAGTTCGCCGCCGACCTGTGGGGCGCCATCCTGGAGTCCGGCCCGCCGGTCAACGTGCAGGCCAGCTTCCAGCCGCTCAGCTGCACCGCCACCAGCGGCGTGCTCGGCTCGGCCGGTGCGACCACCGTCCACCGCGACTTCGAGGGCGCGCTCCTGCCGGCCACGTGGTACGGCGGCGCGCTGGCCAACGCGCTGTTCGGCGAGGACCTGGACCCGGCCACCAACGAGATCAACAGCCGCTTCAATGCCAACCTCGGCTCGCCGGGCTGTCTGGAAGCATCGGGCTGGTACTACGGCCTGGACGGCAACACCCCGTCCGGGCGCATCAACTTCCTCGACGTGGTGATGCACGAGATCGGCCACGGCCTGGGCTTCCAGGGCTTCACCAGCCTGGCCAGCGGCGCGCCGTTCCTGGGCTTCCCCGACGTATACGGCACGAACGTGCGCGACAACGCCTCGGGGCAGGCATGGAACGCGTTGAGCAACGCCGGCCGCGCGGCCGCCGTCGTGGGCGGGCAGCTGGTGTGGACCGGTGCCAACGTCACCGACCAGGCCCCGGTCGCCCTCGGCCCGCTGGTCAACCTCATCGCCAGCGGCACGCTCTCGGCCAACTACGAGTACGGCACGGCGCAGTTCGGCCCGCCCGCCACGCCGGCCAACTTCAGCGGCAACGTGGTGCTGGCGAACGACGGCAGCGCCACGCCGACGTTCAGCTGCCAGGCCTCGCCGGCGGGTGCGTATGCCGGGCAGGTGGCGATCGTCGACCGTGGCGGCTGCGCATTCGAGATCAAGGTCCGCTTCGCGCAGGACGCCGGTGCCACCGCGGTGATCGTCGCCAACAACGCCGCCGGCGTGATCGGCATGGCAGGCGATGCCAGCGTGGAGGCCACGATCCCGTCGCTGATGGTCTCGCAGGCCGACGGCAACGCGATCAAGGGTGCGCTGCCCGGTGTGTCGGTGGCGCTGGGCGAAGTGCCGGGCCGCCTGGCCGGTGCCGATGCGGCCGGTCGCGCGCGGCTGTACGCGCCGGCGGCGCTGGCGACGGGGTCGAGCTTCTCGCACTACGACGTCTCGCACTCGCCCAACGCGTTGATGGAGCCGGCGATCAGTGCCGACCTCGATTCCAACCTGAGGCTGGACCTGACCCCGGCGCTGTACCAGGACGAGGGCTGGCCGACCAACACCGGCAACGCCTTCATGGGCAGCTGCGACACGTTCGTGCCGGTGCTGCAGGAGGGTGGCCTGGTGGTCGGTGCCAACGTGCAGGCGCAGAACAACGTGTGCCTGAACTACAGCGACAGCAAGGGCGAGTACGTGCAGTGCATGACCGACTACCGCAACCGCCTGCAGGAGCAGGGGCTGCTGGAGCGCCGCTTCAGCGGGCGCATCGTGAGCTGCGCGGCCCGCACGCGGTTCTGATCGGGGCATCGGCCACGGACGGCCTGCATGGGAACCGGCGCCTTCGGGCGCCGGTTTTTTTCCGGGCACGTAGAATCCCGCCCCATGAGCTACCCCTACACGCGCCCGCGGCGGATGCGCCGCGACGGGTTCTCGCGCCGGCTGATGCGCGAGACGGTCCTGACCACCGACGACCTCATCTACCCCGTGTTCGTGCATGAGCACGCCCACCGCGAGGCGATCGCCTCGATGCCGGGCGTGGAGCGTGTCGGCATCGACGACCTGCTGCGCGTGGCCGAGGAGGCCTGCGGCCTTGGCATCCCGGCGCTGGCACTGTTCCCGGTCACCGCGCCGGAGGCCAAGTCCACCACCGCCGAGGCCGCATGGGCCGAGGACGGGCTGGTGCAGCGCGCCGTGGTCGCGCTCAAGCAGCGCTTCCCGCAGCTGGGCGTGATCACCGACGTCGCGCTGGACCCGTACACCTCGCACGGGCAGGACGGCCTGCTGGACGAGTCCGGCTACGTGCTCAACGACGCCACCGTCGAAGCGCTGGTCAGGCAGGCGCTGTCGCATGCCGCCGCCGGTGCCGACGTGGTCGCGCCCAGCGACATGATGGACGGGCGCATCGGCCAGATCCGCGGCGCGCTGGAAATGGACGGCTACGTGCACACGCGCATCCTGGCCTACAGCGCCAAGTACGCCAGCGCGTTCTACGGCCCGTTCCGCGACGCGGTCGGCAGCGCCGCGGCGCTGGGCAAGGCCGACAAGACGACCTACCAGATGGACCCGGCCAACACCGACGAGGCGCTGCGCGAGGTCGAGCTCGACCTGGACGAAGGCGCCGACATGGTGATGGTCAAGCCGGGCCTGCCGTACCTGGATATCGTGCGCCGGGTGAAGGACGCCTTCGGCGTCCCGACGTTCGTCTACCAGGTCAGCGGCGAGTACGCGATGCTCAAGGCCGCCGCGCAGAACGGCTGGCTCGACGAGCGCGCCTGCGCGCTGGAGGCGCTGGTGGCGATCAAACGCGCCGGCGCCGACGCGGTGCTGACGTACTACGCGATGGACGCCGCGCGCTGGCTGCGCGAGGGCTGATCCACGCACGCGGCGCGCCCATGCCGCGCGCTCACGCGCAGGCGTCGCCCGGCGCGGCGCGCGGCGCCCGCATCCGGTAGAGGTCCAGCCCGCCGGCACGCGGGGCGCGCGCGCTGCCGGCGACCAGCAGCTCGTCCGGCGCGTTCCAGTCGGGCACCGGCCGCCGGGTCATCCCGCCCTCGGTGTTGAAGGACAGTGCCAGCACCCCGGCGTAGGTCCATCCGTTGTTGCCGCACGTCGCGCGGTGCAGGCGCGCCGTCCCGGCGGCATCCGCGCGCTCGAACACCAGCGCTCCAGTCGGCAGCAACGCCGCGCTGGCATCGTCGGCCGGCGTGTTGAGGGCCGACAGGGCCACCGGCGTCGACCATCCGTCATCCGACCGCCTCGCCTCGAACAGGTCCAGCCCGCCGGCGCCGCCATGGCCGTCGCTGGCCAACAGCAGGCGCGTGCCGTCCGGCACCGGCATCGGCGCCCGCTCGTGGCCGGCCGAGTTGACCGTTCGCGGCAGCGATTCGGCCGCGCCCACCGTGCCGTCCTGCACCGATGCGCGGTAGAGGTCGAAGCCGCCCACGCCGCCCTCTCGGTCGGAGGCGAAATACAGCCAGGCGCCATCGGCACTGAAGGCCGGTTCGACCTCGTCGGCCCCGGTGTTGAGCGCCAGCGGCGCGGCGTCCTGCCAGCGCCCGTCGCGCAGCACCGCCTGCCACAGGTCGGAGCCGCCGTGGCCGCCGTCGCGTTCGCTGGCAAAGACGATGCGCTGGCCGTCGGGCGACACCGTCGCGCCGGTCTCATGCGCGCGGGTCGAGACCACGCCCATGCCCTCGATGCCGAACTCGGCCAGGGCCTGCGCGACGGTCGGCACCAGCGCCAGCGCGAGTAGACTGGAAGGCCCGAAGGCCGGGGCGCGTCGTGTCATGCGTAGTCCTGTCCAAGGGGTCAACCGCGTGGCCGCACACGATGGCCGTCCGCAGCGCATCCGTCCAGCGAGGTGTCCGATGTCTCCTGCCCGCTACGCCGTCATCGGCCATCCGGTGGCGCACTCGCTGTCGCCGCGCATCCACGCCGCGTTCGGCCGCCAGGCCGGCATCGCGCTGGCGTACACCGCGATCGACGCCGAACCCGAGCGCTTCGACGCGGTGCTGGCGGACTTCGCCGCACAGGGCGGGCGCGGCGCCAACATCACCCTGCCGCACAAGGCGCACGCCGCCGCCATCTGCCACCACCTGAGCGAGCGCGCCCGGCGCGCGGGGGCGGTCAACACGCTGATACGGACGGCCACCGGCTGGGAAGGCGACAACACCGATGGCGCCGGGCTGGTGCGCGACCTCACCGAACGCCACGGCCAGGACCTGCGTGGCCGGCGCACGCTGCTGATCGGCGCCGGCGGTGCGGCGCGCGGCGTGGCGCCGGCGCTGCTGGATGCCGGTGTCGCCGACCTCTACATCGTGAACCGCAACGGCGCCCACGCCGACGCGCTGGCCGACGCGCTGGGCGAGCCCGGCCGCGTGCATCCGCGCTACCTCGATGATGTCGGCACGCTGGGCGTGTTCGACCTGGTCATCAACGCCACGTCCGCCGCGCGCGGCGGCGCGTCGCTGGACCTGCCCGGCGGGCTGTTCGCACCACGCGGCGACGCCGTCGACCTCAGCTACGGCGAGGCGGCGATCGGCTTCCTGTCGTGGGCGCGCGCCTCAGGTGCCGACAAGACCATCGACGGGCTGGGCATGCTGGTCGAGCAGGCGGCGGAGAGCTTCCAGCGCTGGCACGGCGTGCGCCCGGAGACCGATCCGGTGTACGCGATGCTGCGCGCGAACGACGACGTGCTGGTCACCGCCGATTGAGACCGCCGTGCGAACGCGCACCCCGTTGAAACCTGCCGATTGAGCGCCGTGCCCGACCCCGTGTCCTGCCGCGCCGGTTGTGCGGCCTGCTGCATCGCCCCGTCGATCGCCTCGCCGATCCCGGGCATGCCGCACGGCAAGCCGGCCGGGCTCCCGTGCGTGCAACTGGACGACGACCTGCGCTGCCGCCTGTTCGGCCGGCCCGAGCGGCCGGCGTTCTGCGCCTCGCTGCGGCCTTCGGAGGACATGTGCGGCGTTGACCGCAGCGATGCACTCGCACGGCTGTCGGCACTGGAAGCACTCACCCTGCCCGATCCGTAGCCGCGGCGCAGCCCGCCGCCGTTGTAGGAGCGGCTTCAGCCGCGATGCTTTTGGGCCGATTCGTCAATTTCGGATTCCTTTGTAGGAGCGACGTAAGTCGCGACCGCAACTCCGCCGGCCGGTGGGTCGCGACTTACGTCGCTCCTACAACGAGTTCCCGGTTTGCATCGGCACGATGGTCGGAAAAGCATCGCGGCTGAAGCCGCTCCTGCAGTCGCCGCGTTGCGACCGACTCAGTCCTCGGCGATCCCCAGGTACCGGTTCTTCAAGCGCACGTAGTGCTGCGCCGAGTAGTAAAGGCCCTCGATGTCGGCTTCGGACAGCACCCGCACCTTGCGTGCCGGGTTGCCCAGCCACAGCTCGCCGCGTCCCACGGTCTTGCCCGGCGGCACCACCGCGCCGGCGCCGACGAAGCCGTGCGACTCCACCACCGCGCCGTCCAGCACGATCGCGCCCATCCCGATCAGCGCCGCGTCGCCGATGCGGCAGGCGTGGACGATGGCCTTGTGGCCGATGGTCACGTCCTCGCCGATCACCGTGGCGAACCCGCCCAGCCTGGCGTGCGGGCCGTCATGGCTGACGTGGATGACGGTGCCGTCCTGGATGTTGGTGCGTGCGCCGATGCGGATGAAGTTCACGTCGCCGCGCACCACGCAGCCGGGCCACACCGACACGTCGTCGGCCAGTTCGACGTCGCCGATCACGCTGGCGGCCGGGTCCACGTACACGCGCTCGCCGAGGCGGGGGAACTGGTCGAGGTAGGGGCGCAGGGTCATGGCGGCATTCTAGTGTGGGCGCTCGCGATCGGCAGCCGTTGACCGACGCGCAACAGGGGTCCACCTACACTGCCGCCATGGACACCGCCGCCGACACCACCCCCGACCAGCTCGCCGCCACCCACCGCCGCCTGCGCGCCGCGTGGCAGGCCCGGAAACCCGATGAAGCGCAGCGCCGCGGCGACCTGGAGCGCCTGCGTCGCGCGCTGCGCGAGCAGCTGCCGGCGATGCACGCCGCGATCGAGGCCGACTTCGGCCACCGCAGCGAACACGAGAACCTCATCTCCGAGGCCATGGTGGTGCAGGCCGAGATCGACCACGTGCTGCGCCACCTGCGGCGCTGGATGCGGCGCGAGCGCGTGGCGGCCGGCTGGCGCTTCTGGCCCGGCCGGGCGGAGCTGCGCCGCGAGCCGGTCGGCGTGGTCGGCATCCTCTCGCCGTGGAACTACCCGGTGAACCTGGCGCTGATGCCGCTGGTGTCGGCGATCGCCGCAGGCAACCACGTGTACCTCAAGCCCTCCGAGCACAGCCCGCGCACCAGCGCGTGGATGCGGCAGCTGCTGGCCGACGTGTTCCCGGCCGACCGGGTGGCGGTCGCGCTGGGCGGGGGCGAGGTGGCGGCGGCGTTCTCGTCGCTGCCGTTCGACCACCTGCTGTTCACCGGCTCCACGGCGGTGGGGCGCAAGGTCATGGCCGCGGCCGCCGAGCACCTCACCCCGGTCACGCTGGAGCTGGGCGGCAAGTCGCCGGCGCTGGTGTGCGAGGGCTTCCCGGTCGACCTCGCCGCGGCCCGCATCGCCACCGGCAAGTGGTTCAACGCTGGCCAGACCTGCATCGGCGTGGACTACGTGCTGGTCCACCGGAGCCAGCGCGACGCCCTGGTCGCGGCGCTCGAACGCGAACTGCGCACGCGCTACGGCGACCTCGCCGCGTCGCCCGACTACACGCGCATCATCAATGACAGCCAGCTGGGGCGTTTGCGGGGTTACCTCGACGACGCGCGCGGGCGCGGCCTGCGCGTAATCGAGCCGCTGGGCACCGGAGCGGCGTTCGCCGCGCACGAGCGGCTGATGCCGCCGGCGCTGGTGATCGACCCGCCGGCCGAGGCGCCACTGATGCGCGAGGAGATCTTCGGGCCGATCCTGCCGATCGTCCCCTACGACACGCTGGAGGAGGCGATCGACCGCATCAACGCGCTGGACCGGCCGCTGGCCCTGTACCCGTTCGGCTTCGGGACGGCGGCCGTCGAACGCATCCTCGCTTCCACGTTGGCGGGCGGCGTCACCGTCAACGACACGCTGATCCACTTCGGCGTGCACGGCCTGCCGTTCGGCGGCATCGGTGCCAGCGGCATCGGTGCGATACACGGCCGCCACGGCTTCGACACCTTCAGCAAGCAGCTCCCGGTGTTCCACCAGCGCCGCCGCGCGGCCAGCGACCTGCTCAAGCCGCCGTACCGCGGAATGGCCGACCGCGTGGTGCGCTGGCTGGCGAAGTAGCCGGCGCGCGTCAGCCCCGGAACGTCGCCCAGGCATCGACCACGCGCTTCAGGCCGGCGTCGTCGACATCCAGGTGCAGCACCAGCCGGAGTTTTCCTTCGCTGCCCGGCGACAACCGCACGCCGGCGCCAGCCATGTGCTCGACGAGCGAGGTCGTGGATGCAGGTGCCATCTGCACGAACACCATGTTGGTGTGCTGGCCGGTGACCTCCACGCCCAGCGCGGACAGCGCCGCCGCCAGCCGTGCGGCGCGGCCGTGGTCGTCGGCCAGGCGGTCCACGTGGTGGTCGAGCGCATGCAGCGCGCCTGCCGCCAGGATGCCCGCCTGGCGCATGCCGCCTCCGGTGACCTTGCGCCAGCGCCGGGCCTGCGCAATGAGTGCACGCGTGCCCAGCAGTGCCGAGCCCACCGGCGCGCCGAGCCCCTTGGACAGGCACACCGATACGCTGTCGAAGTGGCGCGCGATGTCGCGCGCCGGCACGGCCTGTGCCACTGCGGCGTTGAACAGGCGCGCGCCGTCCAGGTGCAGGCCCAACCCGCGGCGGTCGCATAGCGCACGGGCATCGGCCAGGTACTGCAGTGGCATCGGTCGGCCGTGCCAGGTGTTCTCCAGGCACAGCAGCCGGGTGCGGGCGAAGTGCGCGTCGTCGGGCTTGATCGCTGCTTCCACAGCGCCCAAGGGCAGCGTGCCATCGCTCGCGTGCGCCAGCGGCTGCGGCTGGATGCCGCCCAGTACGGCTGCGCCGCCGCCTTCGTATTTGTAGGTGTGCGCGTCCATGCCGACCAGGTACTCGTCGCCGCGCGCGCAATGCGCCAGCAGCGCCACGAGGTTGGACTGCGTGCCGCTGGGCACGAACAGTGCGGCCTCGAAGCCGAGATCGCCTGCGAGCCGGTCCTGCAACGCGTTGACCGTGGGGTCCTCGCCGTAGACGTCGTCGCCGACCTCGGCCGCCGCCATGGACGCACGCATGGCGTCGGTGGGGCGGGTGACGGTATCGCTGCGCAGGTCGATCCACTCAACTGGCATGGCGTAGTCCTTGAGCCGGAACAGTCGCCGATGATGCCAGCCTGCGCCGCGGCACCGCGGCGCGCGTGGACTAGACTTCGCCGATGACCACTACGCCGACCAAGATCGCCAGCTGGAACGTCAACTCGCTCAACGTGCGCCTGCCGCACCTGCAGCAGTGGCTCGGCGACGCCGCGCCCGACATCGTGGGCCTGCAGGAGACCAAGCTGGAGGATGCGCGCTTCCCCGACGCCGCACTGGCGGAGCTGGGCTACCGCAGCGTGTTCGCCGGGCAGAAGACCTACAACGGCGTCGCCATCCTCTCGCGCACGCCGGCAGAGGACGTGCAGGTCGGCATCCCGGGTTTCGAGGACGAGCAGAAGCGCGTCATCGCCGCCACCGTCGGCGACGTGCGCGTGGTCAACCTGTACGTGGTCAACGGCCAGGACGTGGGCACCGACAAGTACGCCTACAAGCTGCGCTGGCTGGAGGCGGTGCAGGGTTGGCTGATGAAGGAGTTGCTCGCGCACCCCAGGCTGGTGGTGCTGGGCGATTTCAACATCGCCCCGGACGCGCGCGACGTGCACGACCCGGCGGTGTGGAATGACGACCACATCCTCACCTCGACCGCCGAGCGCGACGCCCTGCGCCGGCTGTACGACCTCGGCCTGCATGACGCCTACCGCCTGCACCACGAGGACGGTGGCGTGTTCAGCTGGTGGGACTACCGGCAGGCCGCGTTCCGCCGCGACCTGGGCCTGCGCATCGACCTGACGCTGGTGTCCGATGCCCTGCGCGGCGAGTGCAGCGGCGCCGGCATCGACCGTGAGCCGCGCACGTGGGAGCGGCCCAGTGATCACGCGCCGGCGTGGGTGGCGCTCGGGTGAGTGGAGTGCCGCAAGGTCCGGGCGCATCGAAGGCGCCCATCGGCAAACAAAAAAGGCCCGGCAATGCCGGGCCTTCGCGTATCCGAATGTCGGCAGGTGCTTAACGCACGCGGCCGCGACGGAACAGGTTGACGATAGCCAGCAGGACGATCGCGCCGACCAGCGAAAGCAGCAGGCCCGACAGGCTGAAGTTGCCGTCGTTGATGTCGCCGCCGCCCAGACCCAGCATGCCGCCGATCCAGCCGCCCAGGAACGCGCCGACGATGCCGACGATCACGTTCAGGATGATGCCCTGCTGGCCATCGGTCTTCATGATCATGCTGGCAATCCAGCCGATGATGCCGCCAACGATCAGCCAAATAATGATACCCATCGCGTGTGTCTCCTTAGTCCGGTCAGTAGGGATTCGTGCTCCCCTGCGTAGGGGCGGCGACAGTCTTGCGAGCCCGGTGTGACGGGGATGTGGGCGGTTTTCAGGGTTCGCGTGGCCGTCACGTGCAGGCTGCGCGAAGGCCGATGACTAGGCCGAGAGCGCGGTGAGCAGTGCCATCAGTGCGTGGCGCGGCAGCTTGCCGGTCTCGTTGCGCGGCAATGCTGCAACGCAGCGCAGCGGCCGCGGCAGGAAGACCGGGTCGATGGCACCGCGCAGGTTGCGCAGGATGCCCGCCTCGTCGAGCCCGGGCGCCACCACCAGCGCGACCACGCGACGCACGCCCGCGTCGTCGGCCTGGTCGGCCTGGAACACCACGCCATCGACCACGCCCGGCACGGCCAGCAGCTTGCGGGTCAGGTCGCCGAGCGACGCCCGCTTGCCGGCGATCTCCAGCAGGTCGGCGCTGCGCCCGCGCAGCATGAAGCGGCCGTCGTCGAGCAGTTCGACCAGGTCGGCCAGCACGATCGGGCGTGGCAGGTGCGGTGCGTGCACGGCGGTGCCGTCGGGTTGCGGCGACAGGCGCACGCCCGGCAGCAGCGTCCAAGCCTCGTCGACGGCCGTCCGCCGTCGCGCGAACACGCAGGTTTCGGTCGAACCGAACAGCTCGCGTACCTCGCAGCCGAACCGCGCCTCGGCCTCGCGCGCGAGTGCGGCCGACAGCGGCGCGGTGGCGGACACGATGCCGGCCATCGGCGGCAGCGTGACGCCGGACTCCAGCAGCGCGCGCAGGTGCACGGGCGTGGTCACCAGCAACGCGGGCGTGGCCGAGTCGGCCAGCACGCGCGCGACGTCGCCCGGGAAGAACGGGCGTGCGCCGTGGATTGCAACCGGCCCCAGCAGCGGCAGCAGCACGGACATCTCCATGCCGTACATATGCTGGGGCGGCACCGTTGCGACGACGTGGGTGCTGCCGTGCGGCGCCAGCAGGTCGGCCAGTGCCGCCAGGTTCTGCGCCGTGCTGGTGCGGAAGGCCGCCCAGGTCTTGGGGTTGGGCCGCGGCTGGCCGGTGCTGCCGGAGGTGAACCCGATGGCGACCAGCGCATCGTCCGCCAGCCGCGGCGGCGGGCCGTCGCACTGCGGCAGCGGATCGGGCAGGCGCAGGTAGCGCGGCGGCTCCGGGGCGAGTGGCACGTCGCCCAGACAGCACGCATCGGGGTGCTGGGCGAGCACCTCGTCGACCACCCGCGGCGCGCGCGAGGGCGGCAGCAGCGTGGTCTGGCCGCGCAGGGCGGCCGCGCAGAATGCCACCAGGAACCGGTAGCGGTCTTCGCACAGGTTGATGACATGGCGGCCGTCGGGCAGCCGCGCGGCCAGCGCCCGCACCTCGGCGTGGAACCGCGCCAGCGACCGCTCGCCGGTGGCGTCGAACACGATGGCGCGGGCCTCCTCGCCCAGTGCCATCGGCGACGGCGCGGGCGGACGCCCCGCGTGTCCGGTATCGATCACCGCTGACATCGATGCATGACCTGTGCTGCGCTCCGTACCCGGGTGCGGGCGTGCGCCCGTAACCACCCCCTGTGGCGGCCGGGGCCGCATCCGGCCGGTAGCTTACGCTGGCGGTCCCGCAGCCGCCCACCCGGCCCGTTCATGTCGCTGTCGCCGCCGTCCCGCCCCGAGGCCGTGCCCGCCTGGTCCTGGCAACCGCGCCAGCCCGGGGTGGCGCCCGAGGCGCAGGCGACGGCGTGGCTGCAGGTGCAGCTGGCCGGCGAGGGCGGCCCGGTCACCCTGCAGCGCGACGCGCGCGGTCGGCCGCAGCTGTGCACCCCGCGCGCCTGCCACGACTGCAACTGGAGCCACAGCGGCGAGGGCCTGCTGGTGGCGCTGGGCGAGCACGTGGCGGTCGGGGTCGACATGGAATGGCGGCGCCCGCGCCCGCGCGCCCTGGCGCTGGCGGCGCGCTACTTCACCCCCGGCGAGCACGACTGGCTGGCCGCGCAGGCGACGGCCGACGCCCGCGACCACGCGTTCCTGCGGCTGTGGTGCGCCAAGGAGGCGGTGCTGAAGGCGCACGGTCACGGCCTGTCGTTCGGCCTGCACCGTCTCCGGTTCGAGGACACCGCCGCCGGGCTGGCGCTGCGCGCGTGCGACCCCGCGCTGGGGCCCGTGGAGGACTGGCGATTGCGCGAACTGGTTCCCGCGCCCGGCTATGTCGGTGCGCTGGCATGGCGGCCGCGGGCGGCAGGGTGAACCGCGCGACCGGCTGAGCGTCGCAGCGGCGATACTGTCGCGTCATGAATACGTCCCACGCCCTCCCCGACGACCTGGCGCCGCTGCTGCGCGCCGGCCTGGCCGACCTGCACCTGGATCCGGCCCTCGAAACACCGCTGCTGGACTACCTGGCCCTGCTGCTGCGCTGGAACCGCACCTACAACCTGACCGCCGTGCGCGACCCGCGCGAGATGGTCACCAAGCACCTGCTCGACTCGCTGGCGATGCACCCGCACGTGGACGGCCTCGCCCGCGACGGGGGTGCGCTGGCCGACCTGGGCACCGGCGCCGGCCTGCCCGGCATCCCGCTGGCGATCGCCAAGCCCGGGTTGCGCGTGACGCTGGTGGAGAGCGCCGGCAAGAAGGCGCGCTTCATGCGCGAAGCGGTGCGGCACTTGAAGCTGGCCGACGTGCAGGTCGCCGAGTCGCGCATCGAGGCGCTCGACTTGCCGGGGGCGTTCGACGCCATCACCGCGCGCGCGCTGGCGACGCTGCCGCTGCTGGTGGAGTGGGGTGGGCCGCTGCTCAAGCCCGATGGCCGGCTGCTGGCGATGAAAGGGGTGGAGCCGACCGAGGAAATCGCCGCCCTGCCCGAGGGCTGGGCGGTCGAAGCCGTCCACCCGCTGCGCGTGCCCGGCCTGCCCGCGCAGCGCCATCTCGTGGTGGTGCGCCGGGCCTGAGGCCCCGGGGACGCCCGTGCAACGGCCGGACCGGCACGACGGGACGCCCGGTTCTCCGGCGTTCGGCAAGGGCCGGCAAGCGCGGGCATAATCCCCGGTCCGGCCCGCGCCCCGCGCGGGCCGTCCGCTTCGCACGCCGGCCACGCAGGGCCGGCCAC
Organism: uncultured Lysobacter sp.; assembly: GCA_966210725.1. Taxonomy (GTDB): domain Bacteria; phylum Pseudomonadota; class Gammaproteobacteria; order Xanthomonadales; family Xanthomonadaceae; genus Lysobacter_C. The sequence continues at coordinate 34,135 of CBIHLN010000022.1, forward strand.
TACAGGGGACGAGCCGCATGGCCCGCATCATCGCCGTCGCCAACCAGAAGGGCGGGGTCGGCAAGACCACCACCGCGGTCAACCTGGCCGCCGCGCTGGCGCGCACGCCCAAGCGAGTGCTGCTGGTCGACCTGGACCCGCAGGGCAACGCGACCATGGGCGCGGGCGTCAACAAGCGCGAACTCGAGGATTCGGTCTGCGAGGTGCTGCTGGGCGAAAGCGAGGCCGCCGCGGCGCGCGTGCGCACGCCGGAGGACTTCGACCTGCTGCCGGGCAACATCGACCTGACCGCGGCCGAGATCCGGCTGATGAACGAGGACGGACGCGAGCAGCGCCTCAAGCAGGCGCTGGCGCCGATCGTCGACGACTACGACTTCATCCTGATCGACTGCCCGCCGGCGCTGTCGCTGCTGACCATCAACGCGTTGACGGCGGCGGACTCGATCATCGTGCCGATGCAGTGCGAGTACTACGCGCTGGAAGGCGTCAGCGCGCTGCTGGACACCATCGAGGGCATGAAGGCGCGGCTCAACCCGCGCCTGGAGATCGAAGGCGTGCTGCGCACCATGTTCGACGTGCGCAACAACCTGGCCAACGCCGTGTCGGCCGAGCTGACCCACCACTTCGGCGACCGCGTGTTCCGCACCATCGTGCCGCGCAACGTGCGTCTGGCCGAGGCCCCCAGCCACGGCCAGAGCATCGTCGGCTACGACAAGGCCAGCCGCGGCGGCATCGCCTACCTCGGCCTGGCCGGCGAGGTGCTGCGCCGCCAGCGCGAGCGCGACCAGGCCAACACGCCGGCCGCGTCGAAATCCACCGCACAGGAGACCCCGGCATGAGCGCCGCCAAGACCGCATCGGCCGCCAAGAAGCGTGGCCTGGGCCGTGGACTGGAGGCGCTGCTGGGCCCGAAATCCGAAGCGCCGGCGCTGGAAGCCGCGCCCGGCGACACCCTGCATTCGCTCCCGGTCGATGCGCTGACCGCGGGCAAGTACCAGCCGCGCAAGCACTGGGACGAAGACAAGCTGGCCGAGCTGGCCGAGTCGATCAAGGCGCAGGGCGTGATCCAGCCGATCGTGGTGCGCGAGATCGCCGACCACGGCGGGCGTACCTACGAGATCATCGCCGGCGAGCGCCGCTGGCGCGCCAGCAAGCAGGCCGGCCTGGCCGAGGTGCCGGTGGTGGTGCGCGAGGTCGACGACCGCACCGTGGTCGCGATGGCGCTGATCGAGAACATCCAGCGCGAGGACCT